>NZ_PZJK01000004.1:0-243467 GCF_003206675.1 Salinicola sp. RZ23 | reverse complement strand
TTCCGTGAAGAACCATAAAAAAGCCCACCGCTCGGGTGGGCTTTCTTCTCAAGGGTGGCGCGACTCAGCCGCTGACCTTGATGTTGGCGGCCTGAAGGCCTTTCTTGCCCTGGGTGACGTCGAAGGTGACCTTCTGGCCGTCTTGCAGGGTTTTGAAGCCTTCTGCCTGAATTTCGGAGAAGTGCGCGAACAGGTCATCGCCGCCGTCATCGGGAGAGATGAACCCGTAGCCTTTGGTGTCGTTAAACCATTTGACAGTGCCGGTTGCCATTGTCGATTTCCTTAACTTGCTAGTAGTGAAGCCGAGCACCCCCCACGGGCAGCTCGAAATGCGTGGTAAGACTAGGGGGGAATGCGCAAGAGGAGTTCGACGAGCGACTGACAACTGACGACATTCTACCTGCAAACCTACGCAGCGGATGATGCATGGGGGTCATCCAGACCGTCAAGCGCTGCCGGCTTGACTTTGGTCGTGTGATTTCCATGCCCCGCTAAAGCACCATAGATGGAAAAAACGTGCACGTCTACAGGCTCCCCGCGCCTTTTTTCCGGGGGGATCGCGGCACCGGGTATGGTTTTCTTAACCCTTTTTAAGAAGTTGCCCATATGCATATGACGATTGGATGTCACGGGTTGTAGGAGGGTAGAGGAATCGACTGTCCGTCATCCGCCGCCAATTGAACCTTGCCAGCGTTCTAGCCACACGCAGGGTGCATGACGCCAGGGCCCTCGGGTAAGCTATCGCTCACCGCGGGCCTGGCTCGCGTCATCTGTGTTTGGACAGTTCAGGAGTTGTTTCCGTGGCACGAGGCGAAGTCGCACTCAACGATACCCACAGCAAGGTCATCGGCTACCTGCTGTGGATCTTCGGTTTCACCGGTTCTCACCGCTTCTATTATGGCAAGCCGGTGACCGGTACCCTATGGTTTCTGACGCTGGGGCTGCTCGGGATCGGTTGGTTGATCGATCTGTTCCTGATTCCGGCCATGGATCGGCAGGCGGATCTGCGCTTCCGTGCGGGCCCGATCAGCTACACCCTGGCGTGGATCCTGCTCACCTTTCTGGGTGTCTTCGGCATCCACCGCATGTACATGGGCAAGTGGCTAACCGGTCTGCTCTATCTGGTGACCGGTGGCTTCTTCCTGCTTGGCGTGCTCTACGATTTCTGGACCCTCAACGACCAGATCTCGCTCAAGCACGCGCGCCGCGGCCTCTGACTCCGTCGCCGCGGCCGCAGATCTTTTCAACGTCACAGGGAGGTGACGCATGGCGGAGCGGCTGAAGCTCACCGCTATCTTCGAAACCCTCGACGAGCGCGTCGAGGATGACACCATCACCCTCGGGGACATCGTCGAAACCTTCAACGCCCGCGGCTTCGGCCCGGTGGTGCTGATCCCCGGGCTGATCGCGCTGCTGCCCACCGGTGGCGTGCCGGGGGTGCCCAGCCTGTGCGGGATCTTCATCGCGCTGATGGCGATCCAGCTGGTAGTCGGGCGGCGCTCGCCATGGCTGCCCCGGCGGCTCGCCCAGCGCGGTGTCAGCCATGCGCGCTGGCATCGCATTACCGCACGTGCCAAACCCTGGACCCAGCGCATCGACCGCCTGCTGCAGCCGCGTCTGACGTGGCTGCTGGGCACGCTGACCCAGCGCCTGCTGGCGCTGCTGATGATGCTGTTGGGGCTGTCGATGATGCCGCTGGAGTTGTTGCCGTTCGCGGCCGCGCTGCCGGCGCTGGTGATCGTGGTGATGGCGCTGGGGCTGACCGCCGGTGACGGCCTGATGATGCTGCTGGGGCTGTTGATCACCCTCGGCGGAGGCATCGGGCTGGGTATCTGGTTGCTGTAATTCCTTCATCTAGGGCCCCGGCCTTGNNCAAGGCCGGGGCCCTCGACACTCTCTGCCGGACTGCGTGCGACGCGCGGGGTCCGGCAGAGCCTCCTTCAGAGAGCGACAAGCCCCTCAGTTGCGGGCGATCAGGGTCGGATCGTAGCGCCCCTGGCGTTCGGCCGGCGTCAGCATGGCCACGCCCTGGGTATCGCCCTGCTTGGCCAGACTTTCGAAGATCACTCGATAGGCGAGCACCGCCTGCACGTAGTCGCGGGTCTCGCGGAACGGGATGCTCTCGACGAAGCGGTCGAACTCCTGCGGGGCGCTGGTCAGCCAGCGGTCGACCCGCTGGGGCCCGGCGTTGTAGGCGGCGGTGGCGGCAATACGGTTGCCACGATAGCGCTCCAGCATGCTGCGGATATAGCTGCTGCCGAGGCGGATATTGGTCTGCGGCTGGAACAGCTCGGCCTTGCTGGGGGCGGCGATCCCCAGCTGGCGGGCGACATGGTCGGCGGTACCCGGCATCAGCTGCATCAGCCCGCGGGCGCCCACCGGCGACATCGCCTCGGGGTTGAAGGCGCTCTCGCGGCGGGCGATGCCCATCAGCAGGAAGGGGTCGACCTGCTGGTGCTCGCCCCAGTGCAGGAACGATTCGCGATAGGCGGCCGGGAAGCGCCACGGCAGGGCGTCCCACTGCTTGGCGGCGATGGTGGTCTGCACCGCCATGGCGTACCAGCCCTGGCGGATGGCGTAGTCGGCCAGGGCCGCGGCCTGTTCCGGGGTATCGCGGGCGGCGGCGGTGTACCACTCGCTGCGCGCCAGCCCCTCCTCGCCGATGCGCATCAGCGCCTCGGTGCGCTGGACCACCGGCAGCATGTTGGTCAGCTCCTGCTGCAGGGTGGTGACACGGGTGTCGCTCATCTGCAGATGGTAGGGCTGGCCCAGGCGGTCGGCGGCGGCGAAGCCGAAGAAACTGCGCTCGCTGGCCGCACTCGCATAGGCACGGCGCGCGGCCTCGTCGTTGCCCAGTGCCGCCTGGGCGCGCCCCAGCCAGTATTGCCAGTGGGCGTTGCTGCGCGCCGTGTCGGGCAGCGCCTGGGTCCAGCGCACCACGTTCTGCCAATGGCCCGCGGTCACTGCATTGCGGATGCGCAGTTCGATCAGGTCGGCATCGGCGAGCCGCGGCAGGTTGGCGTCGACCCAGCCCTGATTGTTGGCGACATCGCGGACCATGGAGTAGAACGCCAGGTCGTGCTCGACGCGCTCACGCTGCGCGTCGCTCAGCGCGGCGTGCGGCGCGATCTTGCGCCATGCCTCCAGTGCGGCCTCGGTGTCGGCGCGGGTGAAAGCGTGCATGGTGGCCGCGGTCAGCGCGCCGGCGGCACCTTTCCCGGGGCCCAGGTCCTGGGGGATCTGGGTGACCGCAGCGTAGTTGGCACTGACGCGCTCGAACTGGGTGATGGCGGGCTGCCAGGCATCTCCCAGACTCCGCTCGAGATAGCTCACCAGGCCGCTCTGGCCGTTCTCCCAGGCCAGCATCATGCGCTCCCAGGTGTCCTCGTCGGTGAGCACGCCGCGCTGGGTCAGGGTGGCAAACAGGGTGTCGCAGGCGTCCGGCTGGGAGGCGCCGACATGCCACAGCTTCTCGCCGCCGGCCGCGGCGCGAGCGGGGTCACGGTCGAGCAGGGCGGTATAGTAGTAGCACTGACGAATGGCCCCGTCGGGCTCGCCGTCGCTGATCGCGAGCAGGTCGGCGAAACGGCCCAGCTGACCGAAGCGCGTCTGCGCCGTACCGCGCATCCATCCCGCCAGCGGCGAGTCGCCGTAGCGGGTGATGAAGTCGTTGACCTCGGCGGCGGAGGCGGTGCTCAGGCGCGCGCGCAGGCGGTGATACTCGACGTAGCCGGCGAGCACGTGATCCTGAATCGCGGCCTGGTCGATCGCGTCCCAGCGCTGATCGCGTGCGGCGTCCAGGGCCTGCTTCATCACCAGGTCGTCGCTCGGTGTGGCGGCCAGCGCCGGGGCGGCCAGGGTCAGGCCCAGGGCGCCGGCGAAACAGCGGCGCAGCCAGCGTTGGCGCTTGCAGGGACTACACTGAAGGAATGCGGGCATCGCGAACTCTCTCGTCGGGTCGGTCCATCTCACGCCGGGGCGCACCGCCGGCATGGATGTCGTGCGCCGGGGCGGCATGGCCGCGCCACCGTCCCCGGCGTTGAATCCAGGCACAATCGTAACCATGTATACCCTCAGGGCGCCATTGCCCATCGACCGATAAGCGTCGCTTTTCCGAAGGAGGCCGGGCGTATGACACCTTGGCGTTGGTTGACTCAACTCTCGCGGCTCAGACAGCGCGGCGGCGCGCTGGCACGTATCGGCCGGGCCTTTCGGGTCTTCGGCCCGATGACCGCTGACGTGGTGCGCGGGCGCTACCGCCCGGTGCCGTGGGCGGCTTTCGCCTGGATGGCCGCGGCGCTGGTCTACCTGGTCTCGCCGCTCGACCTGATCCCCGACTTTTTGATGGTGATCGGTCTGGTCGACGACGTCTTCATCGTCGGCTGGCTACTCACCCGGGTCGATCACGCGCTCGATGACTACCGGCGCTGGAAGGGCTGGGACGATGGTCCCGCCGCACCGGAGAGCGGGGCTTGAGGCGGCGGTGGTTGAAAAGCCGCCGCCCACCCCCATATCGCTGATCGTCTTCATTTCCTTGGTCTTTTTACTTCGCAACCGTGTCAAGAGGCTCACCGATGACCACTGCCACTCAAGAAGAAACGCTCGGTTTCCAGACCGAGGTCAAGCAGCTATTGCACTTGATGATCCACTCCCTCTACTCCAATCGGGAGATCTTCCTGCGTGAGCTGATCTCCAACGCGGCCGACGCCTGCGACAAGCTGCGTTACGAAGCGCTGGAGAACGACGCGCTCTACGGTCAGGACCCGGAACTCAGGATCGAGATCGAACACGATGCCGACGCCGGCACCGTCACCGTGCGCGATACCGGCATCGGCATGAGCCGCGACGAGGTGATCCAGAACCTCGGCACCATCGCCAAGAGCGGCACCGCCGAATTCCTCAAGCAGCTCTCCGGCGAGAAGCAGAAGGATGCCAAGCTGATCGGGCAGTTCGGGGTCGGGTTCTACTCCGGCTTCATCGTTGCCGACGAGATGGTGGTGCGTACCCGCCGTGCCGACAACGAGCAGGGTGTGGAGTGGCGCTCCAAGGGCGAGGGCGAGTTCACTATCGCCGATATCGAGCGCCCCGAGCGCGGCACCGAGATCGTGCTGCACCTCAAGGAGGATGCCAAGGAGTTCGCCGACGATTTCCGCCTCAAGAATCTGGTGCGCAAGTACTCCGACCATATCGATGTGCCGGTGCGCATGCCCAAGGTCGAGAAGGCCCGTGACGAAGAGGGAAACGAGATCGAAGGCAGCGAGACCGTCAGCTGGGAAACGGTCAACGAGGCGACCGCGCTCTGGGTGCGGCCCAAGGCCGAGATCAGCGACGACGAGTACAAGGCGTTCTACCAGCACATCGCCCATGACTTCAGCGACCCGCTGACCTGGAGTCACAACAAGGTCGAGGGCAAGCTCGAGTACACCAGCCTGCTCTACGTACCGGAGCGCGCCCCGTTCGACCTCTATCAGCGTGACGGCGTGCGCGGGCTCAAGCTCTATGTGCAGCGCGTCTTCATCATGGACGACGCCGAAGCCTTCCTGCCGCTCTACCTGCGCTTCGTCAAGGGTGTCCTCGACTCCAAGGATCTGCCGCTCAACGTCTCGCGGGAGCTGTTGCAGAAGTCGCCCCAGGTCGACTCGATGAAGTCGGCGCTGACCAAGCGCGCACTGGACATGCTCAAGAAGCTGGCCAAGGACAAGGAGGCCTATCAGACCTTCTGGAACACCTTCGGCAGCGTGCTCAAGGAAGGGCCGGCGGAGGACTACGCCAATCGCGACAAGATCGCCGAGCTGCTGCGCTTCTCGACCACCCATACCGACAGCAGCGTGCAGGACCAGTCGCTGGCGGACTACGTCGAGCGCATGAAGGCCGGTCAGCAGAAGATCTACTACATCGTCGCCGACAGCTTCAACGCTGCACGTCACAGCCCGCACCTGGAGATCTTTCGCAAGAAGGGCATCGAGGTGGTACTGCTGCACGATCGGATCGACGAGTGGCTGATGAGCCATCTCACCGAGTTCGACGGCAAGTCCCTGGCGGATGTGGCCAAGGGCGATCTGGACCTCGACGACATGGCCGACGAGGCCGAGAAGCAGGCCCAGGAGGAGACCGCCAAGGCCAAGGAAGATCTGGTCAAGCGGGTCAAGGAAGCGCTGGGCGAGGATGTCCAGGAGGTTCGCGTGACCCATCGTCTGACCGACTCGCCGGCCTGCGTGGTGCTGCCCGAGCACGAGATGGGCTTCCAGATGCGCCGGCTGATGGAGGCCGCGGGTCAGACCCTGCCCGAGGTCAAGCCGATTCTCGAGCTCAACCCGGCGCATGCGCTGGTCACCCGGCTGGAGTCCGCCGATGGCGAACGCTTCAGCGATCTGTCGCGCATCCTGCTCGATCAGGCGGTGATCGCCGAGGGCGGCCATCTCGATGATCCGGCTGCCTACGTCAAGCGGCTCAATGCGCTGCTGAGCGCTTGATCCCGTCGGCGCCGAGTTCGCTCGGTGCCGCTCCCGCTGGCTCGGCCGGCTCCGTCACGGGGCCGGCCGAGTGCTTTTCGGGACCGGAAAAGTCACACCCTTGATGACGATTTTGCACGTTATTTACTCAACTTGGCGGCGAATTGCTGTTAGCCTGCTGCCATCTTACTTGACGAGGAGCGCCACTATGTCGCGATCCTTCCCCCCGGCCGGCGGTCGATCGACCCGCGGGCCGGGGTTCAGCCGTCGTACCACCGCCCTGGCCCTGACTGCGGTACTGACCCTGGCGCAAGCACCGTTTCCGATGGCGGCTCACGCCGAACCGACATCCGAAACTGCGCCCACCCTCTACAGTAGCGTCACCCAGCCAGCCCTGGATCCGGTCAGCCAACTGCCGGACCTGCGCGAATACAAGGCCGGCGCCAAGCGCAAGGCTGCCTTCCTCGGGCTGCTGGTGCCGCTGGTCCAGGCCGAGAATGCGCAGATCCAGCGCGACCGCAACTGGCTGTTCGCGATCAGTACCCGGGTCAATCCGCTGCGCGACGACGAAAAGGCGCGCCTGGCGCGGCTGTGCGACGCCTACGGGGTGAGCTGCAAGCCGGGCCAGGTGAGCCAGGAGCTGCTCAGCCGGGTCAATACCATTCCGCTGGAGATGGTGGTGATCCAGGCCGTCGAGGAGTCCGGCTGGGGCACCTCGCGTATCGCCCGTGAGAGCAACAACCTGTTCGGCATGCGCTGCTTCTCGCCCGGTTGTGGCATCGCCCAGAACGGCACCTCGCGGCGCTTCCAGGTGTTCGACAGCGTGCGCGATGGGGTGCGTGCCTATCTGCACAATCTCAATACCCACCGTGCCTATAGCCAACTGCGCCAGGAGCGCATGACGCTGGCCACGCGCGGGCGCTCGATCTCGGCCGAGCGGCTGATCGGCAAGCTGCACAACTACTCCACCTCGCCCGACTACCAGCAACAGCTGCTGGCGCTGCTGCGCACCAATGGCGAGCTGATCCGCGACCACGGCCTGGATGCCGGCGACAGCGACGCCAGCCCGGCCTGAGACCACCTCTCCCGACCTCTCATGCCACGCCTCGCGCCTGCCTTCGGGCAGCGCCCAGAGGGGGCCGTCTGCGATGCACGCGGGTGTGTATGACATGGTGTGCAGGGCCGCGGGGTGAGGGTGTAATCTAGAGAGTCATCCCCGCCACGATACTTGCCACTACCTTACCCCGCTTCGAGGAGGACGGCATGACGGCTGACAACGGTCTCGACGCGCTGGTTTTCGATAACGTCTGGTCGCGTTTCCCGGAGGATTTCTTTACCCGGGTCACGCCCAGCGTGTGGGCCGAGACGCGACTGCTCGATCTGAGCCCCACCGCGGCGCTGCGGCTCGGCCTCGACCCCGAGGCGATCGACCGCGATCGACTCACTGCGCTGATGAGCGGTGCGACCATGCTGCCGGGCATGGACCCGCTGGCACAGAAGTACACCGGACACCAGTTCGGCACCTACAATCCGGCACTGGGCGACGGCCGCGGGCTGCTGCTGGGTGAGGCGCTGACCCCGCAGGGGCCCTGCGATCTGCATCTCAAGGGCGCCGGCCAGACGCCGTATTCGCGTTTCGGCGACGGCCGCGCGGTGCTGCGCTCGTCGATCCGCGAGTATCTCGCCGGCGAGGCGATGGCCGGTCTACGCATTCCCACCACCCTGGCGCTGGCGGTCGCGGTCAATGGCGAGAAGGTGATGCGCGAGCGTGTCGAGCCCGGTGCCACCCTGCTGCGTGTGGCCGAGAGCCACGTGCGCTTCGGCCACTTCGAGTGGCTCTACCAGCAGAAGCGCAGCGACGACATCGAACATCTGATGCACCACGTGATCGAGCGTCATCGGCCGCAGCTCGCGACCCAGCCGGCGCCGCTGGAGGCGCTCTATCAGGATGTGGTGACACGCACCGCTGAGCTGATCGCGCGTTGGCAGGCCTACGGCTTCGTGCACGCGGTGATGAACACCGACAACATGTCGATCCTGGGGCTGACGCTGGACTACGGCCCCTACGCCTTCATGGATCGCTTCGACCCCCAGCTCACCCCCAATCACACCGATGCCAGCGGGCGCTACGCCTTCGACCAGCAGCCCGGGGTCGCACTGTGGAACCTCACCGTACTGGCCCAGTGTCTGACGCCGCTGATCGATCCCGAGCGTCTGCGCGAGATCCTCGACAGCTACGAGCCGACGCTGCAGGCGGCCTATGCCATCCTGATGCGCGCGCGGCTGGGGCTGGAGGTCGAGCGCGAGGAGGACGGGGCGCTGATCGACGACTGGCTGGAGATGCTGGGGAGGGCGCAGGCGGATTTCCACCGTAGCTTCCGTGCCCTGTCCGAGAGCGATGTCGCCGGCGGCCTGGTGCTCGCCGAGGAGATCGCTGACCCCCAGCTCGACGCCTGGCTTACGCGCTACCGCGCGCGTCTCGAGCATGAGTCGCGGGGCGAGACCGAGCGACTGGCGGCGATGCGCCGGGTCAACCCGCTCTACGTGCTGCGTACCCACCTGGCGCAGCAGGTGATCGAGGCGGCCCAGGCCGGCGATGCCGAGCCGCTGCGTACCTTCCGCGAGCTGCTGGCGTCGCCGTTCGAAGCGCGCCCGGGCATGGCGGCCTGGGCCGAGGCGCCCGCCGCCAGCGCACCGCCGGTATGCCTCTCCTGCTCCTCTTGAGTCACTCTCTCCTGAGCCCGCATTGAGCCTGTGTCCGCCACGCCCCGCGGGGGCTGGCGGCACGTGCTGGTGCAGGCTTCTCACCCCGGCGCGTCAGCCCGAATCCCTCACGCTGCGGTGAAGGCGTGCAAAACGCTGCTCACAAGGCGAATAAGGGATGCGTTATGGCATCGATAACCCATGCTGAAGGTCTGTTTTTTGCCTTTTGAATCAAAGGGTTGGGCATGTTTTTGAGCATAACGATTCAGTTATGGTCATCATAAAATATTGATCGGGTTGGTTTTTCTCCGTTCGTCTTGATCCCGCCGTCGGCTTTATCGAACACTTGAGCACACTCAGGCGCTCTCCCTCGCGCAGGTGGCACCACTGGACGGCCGTCGATCGGCGTTCGGCGGCACCGCCGGTGCGGGGGAGGGCGCCCTTATCTCGACCCCACAGGAGAATCGACGCATGGCCGATCGAGCGATGCCGTGTCCGTTTTGGCGGTGCGCGGGGCTAGCCCCGCGCGTCTTGGCCGAGTCCTACCTGACCGGCGGCGTCGCGCCGTCGATGCGCGAGGTGGCGGCATGAGGATTGGAGCCCCCAGAGAGATCGCCAAGGGCGAGGCGCGGGTCGCACTGACCCCGGAGAGCGCGCAGCAGATCCAGAAGCTCGGGCACGAGTGCCTGCTCGAGCGTGGCGCAGGTGTCGCCGCAGGCTTCAGCGACGACGCCTATCAGGCGGCCGGAGTGACCCTGGTCGACGATGCCGAGGCGCTGTGGGAAACCGCCGAGGTGGTGATCAAGGTGCGCGAGCCCCTCGACGCCGAGATCGAGCTGTTGCGGGAAGGGCAGACGCTGATCGCCTTCTTCTGGCCGGCGCAGAACGAAGCGCGGCTGGCGCGTTGCCGCGAGAAGGGCGCTACCGTGGTGGCGATGGACATGGTGCCGCGTATCTCGCGGGCGCAGAAGATGGACGCGCTCTCGAGTACCGCGAATATTGCCGGCTACCGGGCGGTGATCGAGGCGGGCAACCAGTTCGGGCGCTTCTTCACCGGGCAGGTCACCGCCGCCGGCAAGGTGCCGCCGGCCAAGGTGCTGGTGCTCGGCGCCGGGGTCGCCGGGCTTGCGGCGATCGGTACCGCTACCAGCCTGGGTGCGGTGGTGCGCGCTTTCGACGTGCGCCCGGAAGTCGCCGAGCAGATCGAGTCGATGGGCGCCGAGTTCCTGTTCCTCGACTTCGACGAGAGTCAGGACGGTTCGGGCAGCGGTGGCTACGCGTCGCCCTCGAGCCCGGAGTTCCGCGAGAAGCAGCTGGCGCTGTTCCGCGAGCAGGCTCCCGAGATCGATATCGTCATCACCACCGCGCTGATCCCCGGACGCCCGGCCCCCAAGCTGTGGCTCGAGGAGATGGTGGCAGCGATGAAGCCGGGCTCGGTGATCGTCGATCTCGCCGCCGAAAAGGGCGGCAACTGCGACCTGACGGTGATGGACGAGCGGATCGTCACCGACAACGGTGTGATCGTGGTGGGTTATACCGACTTCCCTTCGCGCATGGCGACCCAGGCATCCTTGCTCTACGCCACCAACATCCGCCATATGCTCACCGATCTGACCCCGGAGAAGGATGGCGTCATCGTCCATGACATGGAGGATGACGTGATCCGCGGCGCCACCGCCACCCATGCCGGCGAGATCACCTTCCCGCCGCCGCCGCCCAAGGTGAAGGCGATCGGTGCGGCCAAGCCCAAGGCGAAGCCCAAGGAGCCGACGCCGGAGGAGAAGCGCGCCGCCGAGCACGCCTCCTTCCTCGCCCAGACCAAGCGCCAGGTCGGCCTGCTGGCGGCCGGTGGCGTGCTGATGTGGCTTTTGGGCATGGTCGCGCCGGCCTCGTTCATGCAGCACTTCATCGTCTTCGCGCTGGCCTGCTTCGTCGGCTTCCAGGTGATCTGGAACGTCAGCCACTCGCTGCACACGCCGCTGATGGCGGTGACCAATGCGATCTCGGGGATCGTCATCCTGGGGGCGATCCTGCAGATCGGCTCGGGCAGTTGGCTGGTCGGACTGCTGGCCGGCATCTCGGTGCTGATCGCCTCGATCAATATCGTCGGGGGCTTCCTGGTCACCCGACGCATGCTCGCCATGTTCCAGAAATCCTGACCCGCGGAGAGAGATGATGTTGCAACACGAGTTCGTTTCCGCCGCGGCGATCGCGGCGAGTGTGCTGTTCATCCTGTCGCTGGGCGGGCTGAGCAATCAGGAGAAGGCCAAACGTGCGGTCTGGTACGGCATCGTGGGAATGGCGATCGCGGTGGTGTTCACCGCCCTCGGACCCGGCGTCGGCGGGCTTGGCTGGCTGATTCCGCTGATGCTGATCGGCGGGCTGGCCGGCGCCTGGCTGGCACGCAAGGTCGAGATGACCGAGATGCCGCAGCTGGTCGCCGCGCTGCACAGCGTGGTCGGCCTGGCGGCGGTGTTCATCGGCTTCAACGCCGAGATGGAGCGCGCCCGGGTGGTGGCCACCCGCGTCGCCGGGATCGACGTCGAGGGGTTCTCGGCGTTCGCCGCGACCCTGGCCCACAAGACCCCGCTTGAGCTGACCTTCCTGCAGATCGAGGTGGTGCTGGGGGTGTTCATCGGCGCGGTGACCTTCACCGGTTCGGTGGTGGCGTTCGGCAAGCTGGCCGGCAAGATCGGCGGCAAGCCGCACAAGCTGCCGGGCGGGCACCTGCTCAACGCCGGCGCCGCGCTGCTCTGCGTACTGCTGGCGGTGGGCTACTTCAACGGCGCCGGGGCCTGGACCCTGGTCCTGCTGGCGCTGCTCGCTTTCTTCATCGGCTGGCACCTGATCATGGGCATCGGCGGCGCCGACATGCCGGTGGTGGTGTCGATGCTCAACAGCTATTCGGGCTGGGCCGCGGCGGCGATCGGCTTCACCCTCTCCAATGACCTGCTGATCGTCACCGGGGCGCTGGTCGGCTCCTCCGGCGCGATTCTCTCCTACATCATGTGCAAGGCGATGAATCGCAATTTCGTCAGCGTGATCCTGGGCGGCTTCGGCGCGACCCAGAGTGAGGCCGCGGAGATCGAGGGCGAGCAGGTGTCGATCGACACCGGTGGTGTCGCCAGTGCGCTCAACGATGCCGACAGCGTGATCATCGTGCCGGGCTACGGCATGGCGGTGGCCCAGGCGCAGAATGCGGTGAGCGAGCTGGTGCGCAAGCTGCGCGGCGCGGGCAAGAACGTGCGTTTCGGCATCCACCCGGTGGCGGGGCGTCTGCCCGGCCACATGAACGTGCTGCTGGCGGAGGCGCGGGTGCCCTATGACATCGTCATGGAGATGGACGAGATCAACGACGACTTCGCCAGCACCGACGTGGTGATCGTCATCGGCTCCAACGATATCGTCAATCCCGCGGCCCAGGAGGACCCGGGCAGCCCGATCGCTGGCATGCCGGTACTCAAGGTGTGGGAAGCCAAGCAGGTGTTCGTGTGCAAGCGCGGTCAGGGCACCGGCTACTCGGGCATCGAGAATCCGCTGTTCTTCAAGGAGAACACGCGTATGCTCTACGGCGACGCCCGTGGCAGCATCGACGCCCTGGTGCCGATGATCGACTGAGGCCGCGCAGCGCGTGACCCTGATCCGAGCGCATTTCGCCCCGTGACGGCACCCCCGTCCGGGGCGATTTTCGCTACACTGTGCCCATCGCTCAGTGTCCACGGATCGACCATGCCAGAATCCCCCTCGCAGTCAGATTCTCGCTCTTCGGAGCCCATGCGGGTCGCCGTGCTCGGCGGCGGCAGTTTCGGTACCGCCATCGCCAGCATCGCCGCCGACAACGGCGCCACGGTACGCCAGTGGCTGCGAGATGCGGCGCTGGTCGACCAGATCAATCACGAGCACCGCAACGGCCGCTATCTACCCGACTACCCGATCAACCCGGCGGTGGTGGCCTCCACCGACCTGGCCGCGACCGTGGCCGAGGCCGCGGTGGTGTTCATCGCCATCCCCTCCAAGGCATTTCGTGGCGTGCTCGAGCTGGCGCGCGAGCATCTGCGCCCGGAGCAGATCCTGGTGACCACCACCAAGGGGATCCAGGCCGAAGGCTTCAAGCTGATGAGCCAGCTGATCGAGGAGGAGACCGGCTCGTCGCACATCGGTGTACTCTCGGGGCCCAACCTGGCCGCGGAGATCGCCCAGAAGCAACTCACCGCGACGGTGATCGCCAGCGACGACGCGGTCACCCGCGCCTATGTCCAGGCCGCGCTGGGGTGCGGCTACTTCCGCGTCTATGCCGGCAACGACCGCTACGGCGCCGAGCTGGGCGGCTCGCTCAAGAACATCTATGCCATCGCCGCGGGTATGGCGGCGGCGCTGGGCATGGGCGAGAACACCCGTGCCATGCTGATGACCCGGGCGCTGGCGGAGATGAGTCGCTTCGCGGTGGCCCTCGGCGCCAACCCCATGACCTTCCTCGGGCTCTCGGGCGTCGGCGATCTGATCGTGACCTGCTCCTCCCAGCTCTCGCGCAACTACCGGGTGGGCTATGCGCTGGGCGAGGGGGCCAACCTCGACGAAGCGATCGAGGCTCTGGGCCAGGTCGCCGAGGGCGTCAACACGGTCAAGCTGGTGTGTGCCAAGGCGCGTGAGGAGGGGATCTACATGCCGCTGGCCCAGGGGCTCCACCACGTGATGTTCGACGACGTGCCGGCACGTGACATGGCGCGGGCGCTGATGGAGAACGAGCAGAGCAGCGACGTCGAGTTCATGCTCTCGCGCGAGGCGGTGTCGCAGGCGCATCAGTTGGCGCCGGACGGTGACGCATGAGCTGGCTGGCGATCGTTCGACACGGTGAGGCGGGGCCCGGCATGCCCGACGCCGAACGCAGCCTGACCGCCCAAGGCGAGCTTGAGGCGCAGTCGGCGGCGCGCTGGCTCGCCGGCCGCCCGGAGCTGGCCGCGGCGACCCTGTGGGCGAGCCCGTTCCGGCGCGCCCAGCAGACCGCGATGCCGGTCGCCGCGGCGCTCGGCATCGCCCTCGATACCGCTGATGGCATGACCCCGGAGGATGACGTCGACGCCTTGATCGAGCGACTCAGTGCCCTGGGCGCCTCGCCGGCGCCGCTGATCCTGGTCAGTCACATGCCGCTGGTCGGCACCCTGGCCGGGCGTCTGGTCGATGGCGGGCCGCTTGCCGCCATGGGCTTCCCCACCGCCGGCGTGGCGCTGCTCGAAGCCGAGGTGTGGGCGGCGGGCTGCGCCAGGCTCGGCGCCTTCGTCGCACCTCCCCATGGCTGAGGCGCACACCCCGCAGTGAGTGATCATGACGCCAAGCCGCGCTCGGCCCGCGCCACCGGCAGTGCCCGTCTGACCGATGTGGCGCGGGTCGCTGGCGTGGCGCCGATGACGGTGTCGCGGGCGCTCAATCGCCCCGAGCTGGTCAGCGAGGCCACCCGGGAGCGGGTGCGTCGTGCGGTGCGCGAGACCGGTTACGTGCCCAATCAGGTCGCCGGCGCGCTGGCCTCCAGCCGCAGCCGAGTTGTCGCACTGCTGGTGCCGACGGTGGCCCACGCGCTGTTCGCCGAAGTCGTGCAGACGGTCATGGGCGTTCTGGTGCCGCGTGGCTACCAGGTGCTGCTGGGGCTGGTCGGCTACACCCCGACCGAGGAGGAGGGGGTGATCGAGACGGTGCTCAGCCGCCGCCCGGACGGTATCGTGCTCACCGGCTGCCACCACTCGGCCCTGACCCATCAGCGCCTGGCGGCCAGTCGGGTGCCGCTGGTCGAGATCTGGGACATGCACGAGGCGCCCATCGACATGCTGGTGGGCTTCTCCCATCACGCGGTGGGGCGCGCCGTGGCCGAACATCTGCTCGCCCGCGGCTATCGTCGGCTGGGGGTGATCAGCGCAGACGACGCCCGCGCCGAGCGGCGCATCGACGGCCTGCGCGAGCGCCTGGCGGAGGCAGGGCAGGAGGCGCTGCCGCTGCGCCGGGTGGGGACTCCCTCGAGCATGCCCTGGGGGCGCGAGATGGCGGCCGAGCTGCTCGATCATCACGCCCTCGAGGCGATCGTCTGCAGCTCCGACATCCTCGCCTTGGGGGTGATCGCCGAGGCCCAGAGTCGGGGGCTATCGATCCCCCATGATCTGGCCATCATGGGGTTCGGCGACAGCAGCTACGCCGCGGCCAGCTTCCCCGCCCTGAGCACGGTGCGCATCGATGGCGCCACCATCGGCCGCCGCGCCGCCGAGCAGCTGCTCGAACGCATGGCGCGGCCCCAGTTCGAGCGTAGCGGGGCGGTGGAGGACGTCGGCTTCAGCCTGGTCGATCGTGCCACCACCTGAGCGCTCGCTGGGCCGATAACCGCGGGAATCCATCACCTAACGGGGACGTTGCAGGCGCGTCTCGTGTCCGGAGCATCACCTAGTGCTTTGGTCGTAATTTACCCTCTGCCATCTTTGTCATACAAATGTGCCGCGCTACTATCCTTGGCCAGTGACCTCTGACGGCGCCTGAATGATAGCGCAATCATTGCTGGTTTCGATGACCCCGATAAATCCCGCCGCGGCCCTGTTCTTGGCCTGCGACGATGCCACAAGACAAGGTGACGCGATGAACAACGACGCCATCAGCTGGATCCGTTTCTCCCATGTGCTGTTGCCCCTGGCGACGCCGATCAGCGATGCCAAGGTGCTGACCGGGCGCCAGAAGCCGATGACCGAGGTGTCTTTTCTGTTCGCCGAGATCGAGACCCGTGATGGCCATCGTGGAATCGGCTTCAGCTATTCCAAGCGGGCCGGGGGCTACGGCCAGTTCGCCCATGCCAAGGAGATCGCGCCGGCGATCCTCGGCGAGGACCCCAACGACACCGACAAGCTGTGGCACAAGCTGGTGTGGGCCGGCGCCTCGGTAGGGCGCAGTGGCCTCTCGACCCAGACCATCGCCGCCGTCGACGTCGGCCTGTGGGATCTCAAGGCCAAGCGCGCGGGGCTGCCGCTGGCCAAGCTGATCGGTGCCCATCGCGACTCGGTGCAGTGCTACAACACCTCCGGGGGCTTCCTGCATACGCCGATAGAGGAGGTCAAGGAGAACGCCAGCCGGTCGCTGGAGAACGGGATCAAGGGGGTCAAGATCAAGGTCGGCCAGCCCGACATGAAGGCCGACCTGCAGCGCGTCGAGGCGGTGCGCCGCCACCTGGGTGACGACGTGCCGCTGATGATCGACGCCAACCAGCAGTGGGATCGCGCCACCGCACTGCGTTTCGGCCGTGCCATGGAGCCCTACCACCTGGTGTGGATCGAGGAGCCCCTCGACGCCTACGACGTCGAAGGGCACGCCGCGCTGGCCAGCGCCCTGGATACGCCCATCGCCACCGGCGAGATGCTCGCCAGCGTCGCCGAGCACCGCGCGCTGATCGAGCATCGCAGTGCCGACATCATCCAGCCGGATGCGCCGCGCATCGGCGGCATCACGCCGTTTCTGAAGCTGGCCACCCTGGCCAGCAGCGCCGGCCTGCAGCTGGCGCCGCACTTCGCCATGGAGATTCACCTGCACCTGGCGGCGACCTATCCCAGCGAACCCTGGGTCGAGCACTTCGACTGGCTGGAGCCGCTGTTCAACGAACGTCTCGAGACCCGCGATGGGCGCATGCTGGTGCCGGACCGCCCGGGGCTCGGCTTCACCCTGACCGAGCAGGCACGCCAGTGGACAGTGGATAGCGCAGAATTCGGCAAACGCGGCTAGGAAACACTGAATCAATGGCTGCGCAGATGAATCGCTGCGTTGCCCGGTGCGCGGAATCCTCACCTATACCCCATAGGCTCCGGATCCTGTGCGCCGGGCGCCTTGAGCTTCATCTTGCTCGCCGGTGCCTTCAGCGTCCCCGCAACGATCACATACCGAGGAGTGCGAGATGAGTTTTCCCAAGATCACCAAGATGTCGGTCGTGCCGGTGGCCGGCTATGACAGTTTCCTGCTCAACCTGAGCGGCGGCCATGCGCCCTGGTTCATTCGCTGTGTGCTGATCCTGGAGGATGACAGCGGCCAGCGCGGGGTGGGGGAGATCCCCTCCAGCGAGGGCATTCTCCAGGGGCTGGAAACGTGCCGGGCGCTGGTCGAGGGGGCGCGGATCGACCAGGTCAAGCAGGTCCTCAACCAGGCGCGGCTGGCACTGGCCAGTAACGGCCGTGAGGAGCGCGGGCAGCAGACCTTCGATCTGCGCGTGGCGGTGCACGTACTGACGGCCATCGAGTCGGCGCTCTACGATCTCTACGGGCAGGCGCTGGGCCAGCCGGTGGCGGATCTGCTGGGGCGTTTCGGCCGCCAGCGCGACGAGGTCGAGGCGCTGGGCTATCTGTTCCTGCTCGGCGATCCGGCCAAGACCGATCTGCCCTACCCGAAAGCCGACAACCCGGTGGACGCCTGGGACGAAGTGCGACGCCGCGAGGCGCTGACGCCGGAGTCGGTCGCCGATCTGGCCAAGGCTGCCCATGCCCGCTATGGCTTCAAGGATTTCAAACTCAAGGGGGGGGTGCTGCGCGGCGAGGAGGAGGCGGAGTGTATTCGCGCTCTGCACGACGCCTTCCCCGAGGCGCGGCTGACCCTCGACCCCAACGGCGCCTGGACGCTCGACGAAGCGGTGCGCGTGCTCGAGCCGATCAAGCATCTGCTCAGCTACGCCGAGGACCCCTGTGGTCAGGAGGCGGGCTGGTCCGGCCGCGAGACCATGGCCGAGTTCAAGAAACGCACAGGCCTGAAGACCGCCACCAACATGATCGCCACCGACTTCAAGCAGCTGCAGTACGCGGTGGCGCTCAACGCGGTCGACATTCCGCTGGCGGATTGCCACTTCTGGACAATGCAAGGGGCGGTGATGGTCGGCGAGCTGTGTCACGAGTGGGGCATGACCTGGGGCTCGCACTCCAACAACCACTTCGATATCTCACTGGCGATGATGACCCATGTCGCTGCCGCCTGCCCGGGGGAGATCACCGCCATCGATACCCACTGGATCTGGCAGGATGGCCAGCGCCTCACCCGCGAGCCGTTGGCGATCCGCGATGGCAAGCTGCGTGTGCCCACCACGCCGGGGCTGGGCGTCGAGCTGGACATGGCGCAGCTCGAGCAGGCCCACGCGCTCTACCGCTCCCTCGATGTGCGCAGCCGCAACGACGCCATGGCGATGCAGTATCTGATCGACGGCTGGCGCTTCGACCCCAAGCGTCCGGCACTGGTGCGCTGAGCCGGGCGTGACTGCGAGCGGCGGGCGAGCACCCGCCGCGATGCGTGCATGACCTAGGAGGCGTCAGCAGGATGGGGCATCAGGTGGCATAAGGGGGGCATGACCAGGAAGTCAGAATAGGGCACCGGAGGAGCAGCAATAGACTAGTTAAATCACCTTTGGATACTTATCTTGACACTTGGTTTCATGACACTATGAGCTTCCTTGAGCGAGGGGGAGCTCATAATGCGCGTGATCGGTGCCTTGACCGGCCTGTGCGTACTGCTGATCGGCATGTTCGTGGCCTGGAACTGGACCATGCGCGAACCCGAGGGCGAGGTACCGAGCGTCGAGCCCCGCGGCTGGGAGTATCGCTGGGGCGATTCGCCGCTGGATAGCGACGGGCTGCCGGTCTGGCTACACGCTGCTGGCTCCGGGTGGCAGCCGATTGCGTTTCCGGCCAATCCGCCGGACCGTGACGGCCGCGACAAGGTGTGGTTTCGCCTGCGCCTGCCGGACAATCAATGGCACGATCCGGTGCTGTTCATCCCCAGCATCGATCTGATCGCCCAGGTCTATCTCGGTGGCCGGCTGATCTACCAGTACGGCGACTTCGACGCGGGTGACAGGATCGCCTTTGCCGGCTGGCCCTGGCACATGATCGCGCTGCCCCGCGACTTCGCCGGCAAGACGCTCTGTCTGCGTGTCTTCTCCGATTACACCAGCATCGGCCTGTGGGGCCAGGTACGCCTGATTGATCGCGGGGAGGCCTACAGTCAGATCATCCGACGCTCGGCCTGGGACGTGGCGGTGAGCGCGCTGGCCCTGGCGCTCGCGGTATTCGCCGCGATCTTCGCCGTCAGCGGGGTCGAGCGGCGCAGCTTCGGTGCCATTGCGCTGTTCGGTGGCGCCTCGGGACTGATGCTGCTGGCGGAGGCGCCGGCGCGGCAGTTGATCGCCGACAATCCGCTGGGGTGGGATCTGCTGCGGGCCTTCAGCTACTACATGCTGCCGGTGGCGACCGGGCTGATCCTGGCCCACTGGCTCAAGGGGAGCGCGCGGCGCTGGATGCGGCGGCTGTGGGCGCTGCATCTCGGCTATGTGGTGCTGGTGGTGGGGCTGGTGCAGGGTGGCGTGATCAACCTGTCGCTGACCTTTCCCATCTTCGATGGGCTGCTGGTGGCAACGCTGCCGGCGATGCTGGCACTGGCGCTATGGCAGTGGCGCGCCCTGGATGGTTCCCAGCGTACCGTTGTGCTCTGCTTCGCGGTGTTCGCGCCGCTGCTGCTGGCCGATATGCTGGTGGCCCACGGCTTCCTCCCGTGGCAACCGATACCCCTTAGCTTCGGCTCGCTGGCTTTCTCGCTCTCCTGTGTGGCGATCTCGCTGCACCGCTACCATCGGGTCCATCGCGAGCTGGCACGCTCCCACGACACGCTGGAGCACCAGGTGGCGCTGCGCACCGCGGAGCTGGCGCAACTGGTCGAGGAACTCGAGGGGTTGTCCTATCGCGATGCGCTGACCGGGCTCTACAACCGGCGTCACTTCGATGCCGCCTACGCCCAGGCGTGCCGGCGGGCGGTATCCCGTGGCGAGTGTCTGACGCTGGCGATTCTCGATCTCGACCACTTCAAGCGTATCAACGACCGCTTCGGACATGACGCCGGCGACAGCGTGCTGGTGACCCTGGCCGGGCTGCTCAAGGCGCACCAGAACACCGGTGAGAGCGTCTGCCGCCTGGGTGGCGAGGAGTTTGCGCTGTTCTCCCACACCTCGCCGGCGGCGCTGGCCGCGCGTCTCGAACGGCTGCTGGGGCGGCTCTGTGCGACGCCGATCACGCGTGGCGAAGTGTGCCTGGGGCGCGTCACTTTCTCGGCCGGTATCGCCAGCTACCCGATGCACAGTGCAAGCCCCGACGGCCTGCTGCGACTGGCCGACGAAGCGCTCTACTGTGCCAAGCGCGGCGGGCGCAGTACGGTGGCGATCTATTCGGCCTCGGTCGAGCCCTGCCTGCAGCAGGCGCCGGCCGGGCCGGGCACCCGCCACGCGCCGCGCAGCGTGGGCGGTGACGCAGCCACGCCAGACGAAAGGCGCCAGTGAGCGCAGACGCCGGCAGCGTGGGGGCTTGGCACGGATGCCGATGGCTGAGGCCAAGGCGCGGTGTATCGAGAATGCCAAAGTCTAATGTCTGGATAAGTATGATGTATGGCAATGTTGCTGGCGACAACAACATTGCGGCCTGCACGGCGTCGCGATCGGTCTGGTGGAAATGCCAGGCGACGCCCTCGAAGGCTGCGCCCATTCAACATGGAGCGCGTCATGACCTCTCTCTTCTCTCCGCGAGTCTCGCGTACCTGTCTCTCCCTGGCGGCGGCCGGCGTGCTGCTGGGCGCCAGCCTGAGTGCCCAGGCGGCGACCTGGCGCGGGTGGAACGTGCACCCCGATGGCTACCCCAACTCGCTGGCGCTGAAATCGTTCGCCGAGGAGGTCGCCAAGACCACCGATGGCCGCGTCGAGCCCAAGGTCTACAACAATGGGGTTCTCGGCGATCAGCCGGATGCGATCGAACAGGCCCGCAGCGGCGCGCTCGACTTCGGTAACTTCAACATGGGGCCGATGGGCCCGGTGGTGCCGGAGACCGACGTGCTCTCGCTGCCGTTTCTGTTCAAGAACGTCGAGCAGATGTATCGGGTCATGGATGGTGACATCGGCAAGCGCTTCGCCGCCGCCCTGGCCGAGAAGAATCTGATCGCGCTCTCCTGGTTCGGCTCCGGCGCGCGCAGCTTCTACGACACCAAGCGACCCATCGAGACCCCCGACGACGTCAAGGGGCTCAAGCTGCGGGTGATGAACAACGATCTCTACGTGCAGATGGTCGATGCCCTGGGCGGCAACGCCACGCCGATGGCCTACAGCGAGGTGTTCCAGTCGCTCAAGACCGGGGTCATCGACGGTGCCGAGAACAACTTCCCTTCGTTCGAGTCGAGCAACCACTACGAAGTGGCCAAGTACTACTCGCTCACCGAGCACCTGATCATTCCCGAGTGCCTGTGCGTGGCCAAGTCGAGCTGGGAGGCGCTCTCCGACGCCGATCAGCGCGCCGTGCGCACCGCCGCCGAGAATGCCGCTCAGGAGCAGCGCCAGCTGTGGGCGGAGCGGGTGGCGAAGAGCCGTGCGATCGTCGAGAAGGCGGGGGTGAAGATCAACCAAGTGAAGGACAAGGCCGCTTTCCAGCAGCGCATGGAGCCGATCTACCAGGCGTTCACCGACAAGCATCCCGAGCTTGCCTCACTGATCGAAGAGATTCGTCAGACCCCCTGATTGCCCTCGCGAGGTCGGCGCGTCTCCGCCGGGAGGCGCGCCGGCCGCCTCTTCGCCGCAGTTGACAGGATCTCACCGTGAACGACTCTCAGCCGCCCATGGCCGCTGGCACCTCGGCGTGTGACAAGGTGCTCGATGCGTTGGCTCGACTCTGCCTGATCGTTGCTGGCGTGCTGCTGGTGTTTTTGATCTTCTCCTTCGGCTGGCTGGTCTTCGGCCGCTACGTGCTCAACGACACCCCGACCTGGATCGAGCAGTCGTCGCTGTTGATCGTGGTCTACATCACCTGTCTGGGGGCTGCCGCCGGGGTGAGATTCCACTCCCATCTGAGCATCGACTTCCTGCGCGAGGGTGCGCCGCGCCCGCTGCGCCTGCTGATGCAGCTGATTGCCGACGCCTTCGTGATCGCCTTCGGCAGCGTCATGGCCTGGCAGGGGTGGCTGATGATGGTCAACAACGCCGACCGTCCGATTCCCATGCTGGGCCTGTCGGAGAGCTGGCGCTCGGCGCCATTGGTGGCCTGCGGGGTGCTGCTGGTGATCTTTACCGGCGCGGATCTGATCCAACGCGCGATGTCGACACGCAAGGGGCGCTGACCATGGGGCTGATCATTCTGTTCGGAGTCTTCGCGCTGGGCCTGATCGTGGGCGCGCCGATCGCCTTCGCGGTGGGGCTGTCGGCGGTGGTGACCTTTCTCTACGAGGGGCTGCCGCTGTTCGTCGGCTTCCAGCGCATCGTCTCGGGGATCTCGGTGTTCTCGCTGCTGGCGATCCCGTTCTTCATCTTCGCCGGTGAGCTGATGCTCCACGGCGGTATCTCACGGCGACTGGTGCGCTTCGCCTCGGCGGCGGTCGGGCGCATGCGCGGCGGCCTGGGCATGGTCAATGTCACCTCGTCGATGCTGTTCGGCGGTATCTCCGGCTCGGCGGTGGCGGACACCTCGGCACTGGGGTCGATCCTGATTCCGGTGATGAAGGAGAAGGGCTACGACACCGACTATGCGGTCAATGTCACGGTCACCTCGTCGATCGCCGGGGTGGTGATCCCGCCCAGCCACAACATGATTCTCTATGCGGTGGCCGCGGGTGGCGGCATCTCGGTCACCCAGCTGTTCGTGGCCGGGATCGTGCCGGGCATCCTGATGTGTCTGGCACTGGCGGTGGCTGCCTACGTGGTGGCGGTGAAGCGCGGCTACGGCGGCGAACCTTTCCCTGGCTGGGCCGCACTGGTGATCAGCTTCTTCGCCTCGCTGCCGGGCCTGCTCACTGCGGTGATCATCGTCGGCGGCGTGCTCTCCGGGGTTCTCACGGTGACCGAGTCCGGCGCCTTCGGCGCGATCTACGCCATCGTGGTCACCGGGCTGGTCTACCGCGAGCTGCGCTGGGCGGCGTTCAAGACCGCGGTCTATCAGGCGGTCAAGACCACGGCGCTGGTGATGATCCTGGTCGGCTGCGCCTCGGCGTTCTCCTATCTGCTGGCGCTCTACAGCGTGCCCGAGATGCTCGCCAACGGTCTGACCTCGGTCTCCGACAATCCGGTCGTGGTGCTGCTGATGCTCAACCTGCTGCTGCTGGTGCTGGGCATGATCATGGACATGGCGCCGCTGATCCTGATCTGTACCCCGATCTTTCTGCCGGTGGCACAGCAGTTCGGCATGGACCCGACCCAGTTCGGCATCCTGATGATGATGAATCTGGGCATCGGACTCTGCACGCCACCGGTGGGGGGCTGCCTGTTCGTGGGCAGCGCGATCGGCGGGATCAAGATCGAGCAGACGGTGAAGACCATCTGGCCGTTCTATCTAGCGCTGTTCGCGGTGCTGATGCTGGTCACCTATGTGCCGGCGGTCTCGCTGACGCTGCCCCATCTACTGCAGTGAACCCGTGCCCGGTAGGCCGGGCACTCTCCGCTTTGCCATCGAACACGAGGGAGTTACGCCATGCTGAATCGATTACTGGTGACCGGTGCCGCCGGTGGCGTGGGGCAGGCGATTCGCCCCCATCTCGCGGGGCTGGCACACCAGGTTCGGCTTTCCGATATCGTCGATCCGGGCGCGGCCGCCGCCCACGAGGAGATCGTCACCTGCGAGCTTGCGGATGCCGCGGCGGTGGCGCGGCTGGTCGAGGGCTGCGACGGAGTGATCCACCTTGGCGGCATCTCGGTGGAGAAGCCGTGGGCCGAGATCCTCCAGGCCAATATCGTCGGCGTCTACAATCTCTATGAAGCGGTGCGCCAGCACGGCCGGCCACGGGTGGTCTTCGCCAGCTCCAATCACACCATCGGCTTCTATCCGCGCACCACGCGCCTCGACAGCCAGGTGCCGCACCGGCCCGATTCGCTCTATGGCGTCTCCAAGTGTTTCGGCGAGGATCTCGCCAGCCTCTATCACGACAAGTTCGGCATCGAGACGCTCAGCCTGCGCATCGGCTCCTGTTTCCCTCAGCCCAAGGACACCCGCATGCTGGCGACCTGGCTCGGGGTGGAGGATCTCGTCGACCTGCTGGGGCGCGCCTTCGCCGCGCCCCACCTGGGGCACACCGTGGTCTACGGCGCTTCCGACAACGCCGAGCAGTGGTGGGACAACTGCCATGCGCAGTTCCTCGGCTGGCGCCCGCGTCAGAGCTCGGCGCCCTGGCGCGAGGCGGTCGAGGCTGCCGACGGCCGGCTCGACCCGGGTGACCCGGCGGTGCGCTTCCAGGGCGGCAAGTTCGTTGCCCTGGGGCACCCCGACGAGGGGTGAATGACGCGCTTGTCGGGCGAGCTGGTATGCTAGCGGCCAGCGACAGTCAGGCCGCGGCCACGCCAGCGGGCCACGGGGTGGTGACATGCCACGGCGATATCCGGCACAGCAGAGGTAGAGGAAACGATGGAGCAGACCCAGGCCTTCAGCGTGCAGCGCATCTCGATGCAGGAGAGCCTGTCGCGCCAGATCGCGCGCCAGCTCGAAGCCCTGATCACCGAGGGCAAGATCCCGGTGGGCGACAAGCTGCCGACCGAGAGCAAGCTGTGCGACATGTTCGGGGTCAGCCGTACCGCGGTGCGTGAGGCGATCGCCCATCTCAAGTCGATGGGGCTGGTGGAGACACGTCGCGGCATCGGTACCCGGGTGCTGCGCTCGGCGCCGGCCAGTGCCTTCCCGGCGCGCCGCATCAGCGCCACCACGGTGGAGGACATTCTCCATGTGCTCGAACTGCGCCTGGCACTGGATTCGCAAGCCGCGGCGCTGGCCGCCGAGCGGCGCAGTGATGCCGACATCGAGGCGTTGACGCGGGCCCACGAGGCGCTGGTCGCTGCCAGCCGTGAAGGCGGCCAGGCGCGCCAGGAGGATTATCGCTTCCACCGCGCCATCGTCGAGGCCAGCCACAATCCCTTCTTCGTCACTCTGTACGATCAACTGCACGAAGGGGCCATCCCGCGCACCAAGCTGGTGGCGGTGGAACTCGACCCGGCAGCCATGACCCACTACCTTGAGCGAGTGGCGCGGGAGCACGCCGACGTGCTCGAGGCCATCGTGGCGGGTCAGCCGGCAGCGGCGCGCGACGCCATGCTGCGACATCTCCAGCGCGCGTACGATAACTACGCCGTCTATCTGGATCGCCCCAGCGGCTGACACCGCCGCCCCGCGGCCGTGGCGTCACCTGCCCGCGGCCGACGATCTCCACCCGCGCCGAGTCGACGCTGCCCCGAGGGGGCGCGCCGCTCGGCGTTATCACATCCGACCATCGGTGCAGGAGGCAACGTGAAGTTGACTGGCGAATTGTTGATTGGGCAGCAGGCGATCAAGGGCAGTCGCGATCCCATCGTGGCCATCGACCCGGCCAGCGGAGAGCGTCTGCCGACCGAATTCCAGGGTGGCAGCGTCGAGGACGTCGCCCGCGCCTGCGAACTGGCTGGCGCCGCTTTCGATAGCTATCGCGAGACTGCCAGTGAGGCGCGTGCCGCCTTTCTGGAAGCGATCGCCGAGGAGATCGAAGCCATCGGCGAGCCGCTGATCGACCGGGCGGTGGCCGAGAGCGGCCTGCCGCGGGCGCGCATCGAGGGCGAGCGCGGCCGCACCTGCGGTCAGCTGCGCCTGTTCGCGCGGGTGGTGCGTGACGGCGAGTGGCTGGACGTGCGCGTCGATCCGGCGCTGCCCCAGCGCGAGCCGCTGCCGCGGGCGGATCTGCGTCAGCGTCATATCGCCCTGGGGCCGGTGGCGGTGTTCGGCGCCAGCAACTTCCCGCTGGCGTTCTCGGTCGCCGGCGGCGATACCGCCTCGGCCCTCGCTGCCGGCTGCCCTGTGGTGGTCAAGGCGCACCCGGCCCACCCGGGCACCTGCGAACTGGTGGGGCGTGCGGTGCAGGCGGCGGTGGCGCGCTGTGGCCTGCCCGAGGGCGTATTCTCGCTGCTACACGATTCGGGGCTGGAAGTGGGGCAGGCACTGGTCGCCGACCCGCGCATCAAGGCCGGCGGTTTCACCGGCTCGCGCAAGGGCGGGCTGGCACTGCAGCAGATTGCTCAGCAGCGCCCCGAGCCGATCCCGTTCTATGCCGAGATGAGCAGCACCAATCCGGTATTCCTGCTGCCGGCGGCGCTTGCCGCCCGGGGCCGCGAGCTGGGCGCGGCGTTCGTTGGCTCGCTCACCCTGGGTGCCGGGCAGTTCTGCACCAACCCTGGGTTGGTGATCGCGGTCGAAGGCCCCGAGCTGGATGCCTTCGTCGAGGCGGCCGCCACGGCGGTCGAGGAGAGCCAGCCCCAGACCATGCTGACGCCGGGCATTCATGACGCCTACACCCACGGTGTGGCGACGCTCTCGGCGCATCCACAGGTGCACGAAGTGGCCCGCGGGGTAGCCGCCGAGGGTCAGCCCAACCGCTGTATCAGCGCGCTCTTCATGACCCGTGGCGAAGCGCTGCTCGATGATGCCGCGCTGCAGGGCGAGATCTTCGGCGCTGCGGGACTGGTGGTCGCTTGTCGCGACGCCGCCGAGGTCAAGCGGGTTGCCGAGGCGCTGGAAGGGCAGCTCACCGCCACCCTGCAGATGGATGACGCCGACGTCGACGCGGCGCGTGCGCTGCTGCCGACGCTGGAGCGCAAGGCCGGGCGCATCATGGCCAACGGCTGGCCCACCGGGGTCGAGGTGTGCGATGCGATGGTCCACGGTGGCCCCTTTCCGGCCACCTCGGATGCTCGCACCACCTCCGTGGGCAGTGCGGCGATCCAGCGCTTCCTGCGCCCGGTGTGCTATCAGAACCTACCCGATGCGCTGCGCCCGCGGGCGCTCGAGGAGAGCAATCCGCTGGCGCTCTCGCGCCTGGTCGACGGCCAGCGCGAGCACTGAGCGCAGTCAGCTTGATGTAGCGACACCCGAGGGCCGCCTTCGTGCGGCCCTCGGCGTTTCCCCAGTGGGGCTCGATGGGTGTCCGGGTGTCTAGTATCTACACCAGTCCCAGCCACTTCAGCACGATCAACCCCAGGCTCAGGCTGAACATCGAGCCGAAGGTGGTGATCACGATGATGTTGGCGGCCAGCTTGTCGTTGGCCTTGAACGCCTTGGCCATGACGAAGGAGGCGGCTGCGCCGGGGCTGCCCAGGAACAGGAACAGGATGCCCAGGGCCGGCCCGCGGATGCCCAGCGCCAGGGCGCCGAGGACACCCAGTAGGGGGACCCATGCCAGCTTCCACAGGCTGGCATCCAGGGCGATGGTGCTGCCGCGTTTGAACGCTGTGACCGATAGCGTGCCGCCGATGCAGATCAGGCCCAGCGGCAGCGACATCGAGCCCAGATAGCCGCCGGAGGTGAGCAGCCAGGCGGGGAGATCGAGCCCCAGCAGCGCCACCGGGATCGCCAGCACCACGCTCAGGATCAGCGGATTCTTGGCCAGGTTGCGTGCCAGCGAGCGCAGGTCGGTGGGCACGTCCTGGCTGTAGACCGAGAGCACGATCACCGAGACCACGTTGTAGACCACGATCACCGCGCCGGCCATGATGCCGCCCACCGACAGCCCATAGTCACCGTACTGGCTGGCCGCCAGCGCCAGACCGACGATGCCGTTGTTGGCGCGGCAGGCGCCCTGGGTGAAGATCCCGCGCTCGACGTAGGGGTGACGCCAGATCGCCCACAGCCAGGCGAGGCCGAAGCTCGCCAGGGTGAAGCCGACGAAGTAGAGGATCAGCCGTGGCTGCAGGGCGCTGTCGAGGTCCGCCTGGATGATGCTGAGGAACAGAAGCGTCGGCATGGTCACCCGGAATACCAGCGATGAGGCGGTATTGATGAAGGCGGCATCGATCCAGCCCAGGCGCTTGAGGCCCAGGCCGAGGAACACCATCAGAAAGACCGGCAGGGTGATTTCGAGGGTATGGGTAAATGCCGCCAGCAGGCCCATGGGTCACTCTCCGCCGCGAACCAGCCAGAAGCCGACCACCAGGGCGGCGACGATGACGGCCCAGAACAGCCGATTTCTCAGTCGAGTGTCGCGATGGGAACCTTTGCGGGACACGGTACAATCCTTTTTTAGACAACGAGAGCGGTGTGGAAGCGAGGGTCTGCGTCGACAAGCGGAAGCGGTGTAGACGACCAGCGCTTGTCGAGAGGCCCCGAGCTTGTGTAGAAAACGAGAACTCGCGCAGTCAGCGCGAGTCCAAACGTCGGCCCGCGGCAGCGCCCGGACAGGGGCGTGCCGGGGTGCGCCGTAGCGGCCCCGAGGCGGGGACGTTCGACGAAAAGGCGACAGTTTACGGGAATCCGACAATCGATGCTGCTTCAACCCCTGGTCTTTGCCCACGCCAACGGCTTTACCGGTGCCAGCTACCGTACCCTGCTGGCGCCGCTGGGCGAGCGCTTCGAGCTTCACCCCCTGGAGCGTCTGGCTCACCATCCCGATTTTCCGGTCGACCGCAACTGGCATTCGCTCTGCGACGAGTACCTCGATGCGGTCCGCGCGGTGGGCCGGCCGGTGATCGCGGTGGGCCACTCGATGGGTGGGGTGCTCTCGATCATGGGCGCATGCCGCGCGCCGGAACACTTCCGCGCGGTGATCGCCCTCGACCCGCCGCTGCTGATCGGGCGCGATGCGTGGATGCTCAAGCTGGCCAAGCTGACCGGTGTCATCGACCGTATCACCCCGGCCGGCAAGACCCTCAAGCGGCGCGAGCACTGGCCGAGCCGCGAGGCGATGCACCACTCGCTGCGCCAGCGCACGCTGTTCAAGGGCTTCACCGAGGCGGCGCTGGCGGATTACGTCAGCGGTGCCACCCGGCTCGACGAGCAGGGGGCGGCCCGTCTGCTGTTCGCCCCACGCCATGAAGCCGCGGTGTTTCGGCATCTGCCCGACCACCTCTCCGGTGTGCTCAAGCGTCTGGAGGTGCCGCTCACGGTGATCGCCGGCGAGACGTCGACCCTGCTGACCGCCGCCCGGCGGCGCCAGCTCGCACGGGCCGGGGTCACTCTCGGCTGCGTGCCCGGCGGCCACATGTTCCCGTTCGAGCACCCCGAGGCGACCCGGACGGCGCTGCTCGCTGCGCTCGACCGGATGCGGGAGGGGCAGCATGTCGTCGAGCGATAAGGCAAGCGAGGGGGCGATCGAGACGACGCTCGGAGAGGCGGGGCTGGCGGCGCAGGTGTGGGGCTCGGCGGAGGCCCCGGTGTGGCTGGCGCTGCACGGCTGGCTCGACAACGCCGCGACCTTCTCGCGCCTGGCGCCGCTGCTGGTCGAGGCGCTGGGCATCCGGGTGGTGGCGCTGGACCTGCCCGGCCACGGCCGCTCACCGCATCGCGGGGAGGGGGGCGATTACTCACCCTGGAGCTATCTGCCCGAGCTGGTCGGGGTGGTCGAGTCGCTGGGGCCGGCGCCGCTGACACTGCTCGGCCACTCCATGGGCGCGGGGGTGGCGAGCCTGCTCGCCGCCGCGCTGCCGGAGCGGGTGGCTCGGCTGGTGCTGCTCGATGGTCTTGCCCCGCTGACCACCACGCCACAACAGACCGCGGATCAGTTGCGGCTGGGACTGCGCGCGCGCCGACGGCCGCGGCGTGGCGAACGCGGATACGCCACCCTGGAAGCGGCGCTCGATGCCCGGGTCAATGGCGGCCGCACGCGACTGGATGCCGACACCGCACGGCCGATCGTCGAGCGCGCGCTGCGGCGTGGCGAGGATGGCCTGCTCTATTGGCGCAGCGACCGGCGCCTGGTCTGGCCCTCGCTGCTGCGGCTGAGCCCGGAGCAGATGCTGGCCATGCTCGATGAGATCGTCGCGCCGACGTTGCTGATTCAGGCCACCGCCGGGGTGCTGGGCGAACGTGAGCAACTGGCCGAGAGCTGCCGACGGGTGCGCCGGCTGCAGCGACGGGTGATGAGTGGCGGCCACCATCTGCATCTCGAGCGCACGCGGGTGGCGCAGGTGGCGGCGGAGGTCGTACGCTTCACCCAATTGGGCGCCGCCGCGGTGAGCGAGTGAGCGGCCGGTGTGGACAGCGGCAGTGGGCAAGGGCATGACGGAGCAGGACGTGCAAGCGACAGGCAGGAGAAGGGGACGATGAAACCACGTGTTTCACTGGTGCTGGGCAGCGGTGGTGCCCGCGGCTACGCCCATATCGGCGTGATCGAGGAGCTCGAGGCGCGCGGCTACGAGATCGTCTCGATCTCCGGCTGCTCGATGGGCGCGCTGATCGGCGGCATCCACGCCGCCGGCCAGCTCGAGGGCTACCGCGACTGGGTATGTCAGCTCGACTACTTCGATGTGCTGCGGCTGGTCGATATCACCTGGAGCGCGATGGGCGCGATGCGCGCCGGCAAGGTGATGACCAAGCTGAAGGCGCTGGTCGGCGATATCCAGATCGAATCGCTGCCGCTGCCGTTCACCGCGGTGGCCACCGACCTGACCCGCCAGCGCGAGGTGTGGTTCCAGAGCGGCTCGCTGCTGCGCGCGATCCGAGCCTCCATCGCCGTGCCCGGGATCATCACGCCGGTGCAGGAGCACGGCCAGGTGCTGGTCGATGGCGGGTTGCTCAACCCGCTGCCGATCATCCCTACGGTATCGGTGTCCGCGGATATCGTGCTCGCGGTCAACGCCACGGCGCAGACGCCACGCCCGATCAGCCTGGAGGCGCTGCTGCCGGCGGAGCGTGCCGCCGAGGAGGAGCAACGCGAGCGTGAACGCGAGGCCGCAGGCAAGAGTTTCAGTGGCTGGCTGGGGGGCGTGCGCAACCGTGTCCAGGGCATGATCTCCTCCTTCAGCGATGAGGAGGAGAGCACCGGCGACACCTGGTCGAGCCAGACCGAGCGCGCCTGGAGCAAGCTCGACATGATGCTGGCGTCGTTCGATATCACCCAGGCGGCGCTGGCCAAGTACAAGATCGCCGGCTATCCGCCGGACGTGCTGATCGAGGTGCCCAAGAGCGTCTGCGGTGCCTACGAGTTCCACCGCGCCGAGGCGTTGATCGAACTCGGCCGCTATCTCGCCGCCCAGGCGCTGGATCGCCACGAGGCGCAGCGCGATCACACCTGGGCCAGCGGCGAGCCGGTCGATGCACGCCGGCATCCGCGCAGCAGCGGGCTACCCCGGGTCGACATGCCGCTGCCGCTGTCGTCGCCCAAGCGCCAGGAGTGAGTGCCAGGCGTCAGTGCCAGGCATGATGTCCAGACGTGAGCGTCAGGCGTGAACGCCATGAGACTCACTCCGGCTCGCCGCCGCGGGTACGCAGCAGCACGTAGAGCGCGCCGGTGCCGCCGTCGATCTCGCTGGCGGAGCAGAAGGCGAGCACTCGCGACCAGTTCCTGAGCCAGGTGTTGACGTGACTCTTGATCACCGGATAGGTGCCACCGCCGGCGCTGGTGCCGCGGGCCTTGCCGTGGACCACCAGGACGCAGCGCAGGCGGTTGGCGACGGCGTCGTCGATGAACGATTCGAGTTCCAGGCGCGCTTCGTCCAGGGTGTAGCCGTGCAGGTCGAGCCCGCCTTCCCAGGGGATGCGGCCGCGCTTGAGCTGCGCGAAGGTGCGCGGCGGCAGATCGGGGATCGCGAACGCCAGCGACTGATGCGGGGTGACCGCCTCGACGCCGCCGTCGGAGAGTGAGGAGAGCGCCTGGGGTGGCGCCTGCTCGGCGGCCTCGCGGCGCGCCGTGGCGTTGAGCGTGTGCTGGCGGCGACGTCCGGTATCGGCGCGGTTGAGCTTGAGCCGTTTCACGCCGGCCGCCTCCAGCGCCTGACGAAAGGCGCCGAGATCGGTGTCGTCACCACCTGACGGATCGTCGCCCGAAATCTGCGTCATGCCGCTCTGCCTCTGTTTGCCGCCTTCGTTCGTGCCGGCCGGGGGTGTGCCATCGGGCCGCGTCTGGCGGACCCGCTCCGGGGGCGCCAGGGTAAAGGATTGTCGCCGCGGAAGCATGCCCGGCTGTGAAGCGCTGACCCTTGCGGGTACAATCGTCGTCCGTTTTTCAGCTATTTGCGAGCCCGACCCATGTCCAGTCCGTCGACGACCCTGACGCTCACCGATCACGCCCTCGCCAGCGAGCTGATCAGCGTTCGCGACTGCCTGCGCTGGGCCACCAGTGAATTTCTCGCCCATCGCCTGCATTTCGGCCACGGTACCGACAGCGCCTGGGACGAGGCGGTGGCGCTGGTGCTCGGGGCGCTGCACCTGCCGTGGGACGCTGACCCGGCGATACTCGACGCGCGACTGCTCGGCGTCGAGCGTTCCCGGATCGTGGGCCTGGCGCGGCAGCGCATCGAAACCCGGCGACCGCTGCCCTACCTGCTGGGGGAGGCGTTCTTCGCCGGCTATCCGTTCGAGGTCGACGAGCGTGTGCTGATTCCGCGCTCGCCGATCGCCGAGCTGATCGAGGCGGGCTTCGCGCCCTGGTTCGAAGCCGCGCCGCCGGCACGGGTGCTCGACCTGTGCACCGGCTCCGGCTGCATCGGCATCGCCACCGCGCTGACCCTGCCCACCTGTGTGGTGGATCTGGTCGATATCAGCCCCGAGGCGCTGGCGGTGGCCAAGGCCAATATCGTGCGTCACGACGTCGGTCGCCGGGTGCGTGCGGTGGCCTCCGACCTGTTCGACGGCGTCGCCGGGCAGACCTACGACCTGATCGTCAGCAACCCGCCGTATGTCGACAGCCGTGACCTGGCGGCGATGCCGGCAGAGTACCGCCACGAGCCCGACCTGGCGCTGGGCGCGGGTAGCGACGGGCTCGATATCGTGCGCCGCATCCTGCGCGAGGCGCGTGGCTATCTCAGCGACGACGGCATCCTGGTGGTCGAGGTCGGCAACTCCCAGCGCCATCTCGAGGCCGCCTTCCCCGAGGTGCCGTTCCTGTGGCTCGACTTCGAGCGCGGCGGCGAGGGCGTCTTCGTGCTCGACGCCGAGACTCTCGACGCCCATGCGGCTCGGTTCGCCGCCGCCTGACCGCTTCGCTTTCGCTCCCTTTTCTCCGAGGAACCCGCATGTCCGGCAACACCTTCGGCAAACTGTTCACCGTCACCACCTTCGGTGAGAGTCACGGCCCGGCGCTGGGCGCCATCGTCGATGGCTGCCCGCCGGGGCTCGCGCTCAGCGAGGCGGATCTGCAGCGCGATCTCGACCGTCGGCGCCCGGGCTCGTCGCGCCATACCACCCAGCGCCGCGAACCGGACCAGGTGAAGATCCTCTCCGGGGTGTTCGAGGGGCGCACCACCGGCACCCCGATCGGGCTGGCGATCGAGAACACCGACCAGCGCTCCAAGGACTACTCCAAGATCAAGGAGCAGTTCCGCCCCGCGCATGCCGACTACACCTATCACCACAAGTACGGCATTCGCGACTACCGCGGCGGTGGCCGTTCCAGCGCGCGTGAGACCGCGATGCGCGTCGCCGCCGGGGCCATCGCCAAGGCCTGGCTGGCGCAGCAGGGCGTGCGCGTGCGCGGCTACATGAGCCAGCTCGGCCCCATCGAGATCGATTTCAAAAGCTGGGACGGGATCGACGACAACCCGTTCTTCTGCCCCGATCCGGACAAGCTGCCCGAGCTCGAGGCCTACATGGATCAACTGCGTCGCGATCAGGACAGCGTCGGCGCCAAGATCACGGTGATTGCCGAGGGCGTGCCGGTGGGGTTGGGCGAGCCGGTCTTCGATCGCCTGGACGCCGACCTGGCCCATGCCCTGATGGGCATCAATGCGGTCAAGGGGGTCGAGATCGGTGACGGTTTCGGTGTGGTCGCCAGCCGCGGCAGCGAACATCGCGACGAGCTGACCCCGGAAGGGTTCCTCTCCAATCACGCCGGCGGCGTGCTCGGCGGTATCTCCACTGGCCAGCCGCTGGTGGCGCATCTGGCGCTCAAGCCGACCTCCAGCATCACCCAGCCCGGGCATTCGATCGATGTCCATGGGGCGCCGGTGGAGGTGATCACCAAGGGGCGTCACGATCCCTGCGTGGGAATCCGCGCCACGCCGATCGCCGAGGCGATGATGGCCTTGACGCTGATGGATCACTGGTTGCGCCACCGCGGCCAGAATGCCGATGTGCGGGTAGAGACCCCGCGCCTGGGCCAGCGCTAGACGCCGGCTTCAACCCTGGCGGCGATCATTCGTCGCCAGGGGGCCCGCCACGGCCTGCCTTGCCACCCTCGGCTGCGTCACCGCCACTCTCGTAGTCTTTATTCCCACCATTTCCGTTGTCACTTCCCTTGTCCGTGCCGCGTGTCTCTGCGCCGCCCTTGTTGGCGCCGTCTTGGCGCTCCTCACGCGCCTGCTGCTGGCGCTCCTTGACCTTGCGCTGGCGGAGCTGCTGGCGGTAGCCGTAGGTGGCGCCGCGGATGGTCTCGTCGCTCTCCAGGCTCGAGCCCAGGGCGCCGGCCACGGTCGCCACCGAGGTCGCCAGCCACGCCAGGGCGGGGAAGTTCCACCAGCCGGTGGAGGACTCCACCGTGGCTTCGAGCAGACTGGCGGGGACGAACAGGATCACCGCCACCAGAAACAGCGCGAAGAGAATGGCGTAGTAGCAGCCCACCCCCAACAGCAGGGTCATCAGCGTGGTCAGATTGTAGAGCCGGGTCAGGCGCGGCGAGCCGGTATAGCGCTGCGGCTCCCACAAGCCATGATCGAGAATCAGCCAGATCACCATGGCGGCGATCGCGGCGATCATCAGCAGCACGAAGCGATAGACCTCGTAGGCCGCGCTGAGGCGCCACAGGGTGGGGAAGATCAGACCGTAGGCGCCGGTGGCGAAGGCCACCGCGACGATACGCCGGAAGGCGGGCAGAATGGTCCACGGTCGGTTGGCGCGCACCATCCCCGCCAGCAGGCGTAGATGGGCGCGCACAGGGGCGGCGGAGACGAAGCGCACATCGACCACCGGCTGACGCTCGCCGCTCTGGCTGTCGCTGTCGTCGTCACCGCGGCTGTCGTCACCATCGCCGGCAGGGTGGCTGGCATCTGACGCCTCAGGCGCCGTATCGCACGTCTCAGCGGACGCTGCCTGACACCTCGTCTCGATCTCCTCGCGACGTTTTCCCTCACTTTCCTCGCCGCTCTCCTCATCGCCCTCGTGTTCCTGGCGGTCGTCCGGCGTGATCCGGCGGATCGGCGTCAGCCACTCGGCGAGACGCGAGCCCATCAACTGGCGTGCGCTGCCGTTGCGGATACCGTGGGCGCGGCGCGTCCGGCGGCTGCGGTCGACATGCGCCTGCTGGCGCTCGCGGTCGTCGGGGTCGCTGCCGTGGTGCATCTCGTTGATCAGGTGCAGCGTGGCTTCGCGCAGCCGGTCGTGCAGCGGCGAGGCGCCCAGTGCCGGCTGCGAGATCACCGCCACACCGCACGCCTCGCTGGCCTCGGCCACGGTCAGACGGCCGTCGCGGAACAGCGGCAGATCGGTGATGCACAGCACGTAGTCCCAGCCGTGCTCGCGTTTGAGGCGGGCGGCCTGCTGAATGAGTTCGGCACCGGTGCCGTCGGCACCGATCAGCGGGTCGGTGACGCACTCGACCCGCCAGGCGTGGCGGTCGTCGGTGTGGCGCGAGAGCAGTATCGGCAGCTCCTCGGCGAGCCCGGCGGCGATGCGTTCGGGCAGCTCCGGGGCGGGGATCAGGCCCAGGCGCTGCGCTGGGCGGCTGGGTTCGCGCTCGCTGGCGTTGTCACCACGGCTTTCCTGTTCTGGCTCGGTCGCGCCCTTTTGGGGCGCGGATGACGCTGGCGAGGCCATGTCGTGTGCTCCTCGTGTCTCGCTCTGCCTGGGGTGGCTCGCTCTAGCCTAGGCACGATCCGGCGTCTCGACGAGGTCGGCGCGCATCGACTCGAGCTGGGCGAGCATTGCGCGGCCGGCATTGGAGAGGGTGCGTTCGCGATGCACCAGATAGCCCAGGCGGCGCAGCAGGGGCGGGTGCTCGACGGCCAGGACCGTCACCTCGTCGTCGATCATGCTCTCCGGCAGCACGCTCCAGCCCAGGCCGATGCCGGCCATCATCTTGAGGGTCTCCAGATAGTTTGTGGAGAGTGCCACGCCGATCGTGAGGCCGCTGCGGGAGAAGGCGTCGACCACGATGTCGCGGGTGAAGGTGAGCGGGCCGGGGAGCACCGCCGGATGGCGGGCCAGCTCGCCGAGCGAGATGCGACTGGCGCCGGCCAGCGGGTGCTCGGGGGCCGCGACGAAGCGCAGGTGGTCGGTCCATACCGGCACCGACTCCACCTGCGGGTTGGGGCGTGGTGCCAGGGTCACCACGGCCAGTTCGATCGCCCCCGAGACGACTCCCTGATAGGCCTGTTCGGAGTCGAGGAAGCGCAGATCGAGATCGACCCCGGGGTAGCGCCGGGTGTAGGCCTTGAGCACCGGGGGCAGGCGGTGCAGGCCGACATGGTGGCTGGTGGCCAGCGTCAGACTGCCGGCGACCTGCCCGCTGAGGTCGTGCAGCTGGCGTCGGCTCTCCTCTACAAGTTGCAGGATCCGGCGCGCCTGGGGCAGCAGCAGGCGGCCGGCCTCGGTGAGGCTGACGCGGCGGTTGATGCGGTCGAACAGCTTGGCGTCTGTCTGCGCCTCGAGCGCGGCGATGCGCTTGCTGATCGCCGGCTGTGTCAGGTGCAGGCGCTCGCCGGCCAGCGAGAAGGAGGCGGTATCGGCAACGGCGATGAAGGCCTGCAGGCTCTGGGTGTCCATGGTGTGGCCCTCGCGGCGGGGCTGATGAATTCATCTATTCTGGTGTGGAATCCAAAGCATAATCAAGATGAATTGCTTTTATGCATGCCCCGGGCGTATCTTGGCTCTCCCAAGCTCGAGAGGCCCGTGGCCGGGCCCCTCGCGGCATACCGACAGCGTCGCGCAACCGCGTCGAGACGGGCGACGGAGGAGATCGAGACATGGCAGGCCAAACGCTCTACGACAAGCTGTGGGCGCAGCATCTGGTGACCAGCCGCGATGACGGCTCGGCGTTGATCTACATCGACCGTCATCTGCTGCACGAAGTCACCTCGCCGCAGGCGTTCGAGGGGCTGCGTCTGGCCGGGCGCAAGCCGTGGCGCCGCGATGCCAACCTGGCCACGCCGGACCACAACGTGCCGACCACGATCAAGGAGCGCAGTGCCGGCAACGCGGGCATCGTCGATGACGTCTCGCGCATCCAGGTCGAGACCCTCGACGCCAACTGCGAGAGCTTCGATATCGAGGAGTTTCGCATCAATGACGAGCGTCAGGGCATCGTCCATGTGGTGGGGCCGGAGCAGGGCGCCACGCTGCCCGGCATGACCGTGGTCTGCGGCGACTCGCACACCGCCACCCACGGCGCCTTCGCCGCGCTCTCCCACGGTATCGGCACCTCCGAGGTCGAGCACGTGCTCGCCACCCAGTGCCTGATCGCGCAGAAGATGAAGAACATGCAGGTGCGCGTCGAGGGCCAGCTGGGTCTCGGCGTCACCGCCAAGGATATCGTGCTGGCGATCATCGGCCGTATCGGCACCGCCGGCGGTACCGGCTACGCCATCGAGTTCGCCGGGAGTGCGATTCGCGAGCTGTCGATGGAAGGTCGCATGACCATCTGCAACATGGCGATCGAGGCCGGTGCCCGGGTCGGTCTGGTGGCGGTCGACGACCACACCATCGAGTACCTGCGCGGCCGCCCCTTCGCCCCCAGTGCCGAGCAGTGGCCGGCGGCGGTCGAGGCGTGGCGTGAACTGGTCTCCGACGACGACGCCCACTTCGACAAGGTGGTCGAACTCGACGCCGCGGCCATCGAGCCCCAGGTGACCTGGGGCACCAGTCCCGAGATGGTGGTCAATGTCTCCGCCGCGGTGCCCGACCCGGCCACCGCCGACGACGAGACGGTGGCGCGCGGTATGCAGCGCGCGCTCGAGTACATGGGGCTCGAGGCGGGGCAGAAGATCACCGATATCCGCCTCGACAAGGTGTTCATCGGCTCCTGCACCAATTCGCGGATCGAAGACCTGCGCGAAGCGGCCAAGGTGGCCCAGGGGCGCAAGGTCGCCGACAATATCCAGCTCGCCATGGTGGTGCCGGGCTCCGGTCTGGTGAAGCGTCTGGCCGAGGCCGAAGGGCTCGACAAGATCTTCGTCGAGGCCGGCTTCGAGTGGCGCGAGCCGGGCTGCTCCATGTGTCTGGCGATGAATGCCGACAAACTGGGCGCTGGCGAGCGCTGCGCCTCGACCTCGAACCGCAACTTCGAGGGGCGCCAGGGCTACGGCGGGCGCACCCATCTGGTGAGTCCGGCGATGGCCGCCGCCGCCGCCATCGAAGGGCACTTCGTCGACGTGCGCGACTACGACCCGGGCAGCGCGCGGGATCGTGACGACGCGCTCAGCGCCTGAGCCCCGGCCCCCTTCACGAGGAGTGACGACGATGAAGAAATTCGAACACCTGCAGGGATTGGTCGCGCCGCTCGATCGGGCCAATGTCGACACCGACCTGATCATTCCCAAGCAGTTCCTGAAATCGATCAAGCGCACCGGCTTCGGCCCCAATCTGTTCGACGAGCTGCGCTATCTCGACGAGGGTTACCCGGGCCAGGACGCCTCCAGCCGTCCGCTCAACCCCGATTTCGTCCTCAACCAGCCGCGCTACCACGGCGCCCAGGTGCTGCTGGCGCGGCGCAACTTCGGCTGTGGCAGCTCGCGTGAGCACGCGCCCTGGGCCCTGGATGACTTCGGCTTCCGCGTGGTGATCGCGCCCAGCTTTGCCGATATCTTCTACAACAACTCGTTCAAGAACGGCATTCTGCTGATCCCCCTCGACGAGGAGACCGTCGAGCGCCTGTTCCAGGAGACCGAGGCGACCGAAGGCTACCGTCTCGACGTCGACCTCGAGCGCCAGCAGCTGACCACGCCGAGCGGCGAGACGATCGCCTTCGAGGTCGACCCGTTCCGCAAGCACTGCCTGCTGGAAGGGCTCGACGACATCGGCCTGACGCTTGCGCAGTCGGGGGCGATCAGCGACTTCGAACGCCGTCATCGCCAGGCGCAGCCGTGGCTGTTCCGCGACGTTTGAGTCGCTGATACCCGTATCGACACCGCTCTCCAGGCGGGTTTTCAAGGATTACGCATGAGCAAGAAGATTCTGGTATTGCCCGGTGACGGTATCGGGCCGGAAATCACCGCCGAAGCGGTCAAGGTGCTCGACGCCTGCCGCGCCGCCGGGCTCGACGCCGAGCTCGAAGAGGGGCTGGTCGGTGGCGCGGGTTACGACGCCGAAGGGCATCCGCTGCCTGAGTCGACCCTGGCCAAGGCCAAGGCCGCCGACGCCATTCTGCTGGGCGCGGTGGGTGGCCCCAAGTGGGATACGCTGGAGGATCTCACCAAGCGCCCCGAGAAGGGCCTGCTGGGGCTGCGCAAGCACCTCAACCTGTTCGCCAACCTGCGTCCGGCGCTGCTCTACCCGCAGCTCGCCGAGGCCTCGACGCTGAAGCCGGAAGTGGTTTCCGGGCTCGACATCATGATCGTGCGCGAGCTGACCGGGGGGATCTACTTCGGCCAGCCGCGGGGCATCGAGACGCGTGACGGCGAGCGCGTGGGCTACAACACCTACGTCTATTCGGAGTCGGAGATCGAGCGCATCGGCCGGGTCGCCTTCGAGATGGCGCAGAAGCGCGGTGGCAAGCTCTGCTCGGTGGACAAGGCCAACGTGCTCGAGGTCACCATACTCTGGCGCGAGGTGATGAACCGGCTGGCGCCCGAGTATCCCGACGTCGAGCTGTCGCACATGTACGTCGACAATGCCGCCATGCAACTGGTGCGCGCGCCCAAGCAGTTCGACGTGGTGGTCACCGGCAACATGTTCGGCGACATTCTCTCCGACGCGGCGGCGATGCTCACCGGCTCCATCGGCATGCTGCCCTCGGCGTCGCTCAACGAGCGCCAGCAGGGTATGTACGAGCCGTGTCACGGCAGTGCGCCGGATATCGCCGGTCAAGGGCTGGCCAATCCGCTGGCGACCATTCTGTCGGTGGCGATGATGCTGCGTTACTCGCTCGGCGAGAGCGCGCTGGCCGAGCGCATCGAACGCGCCGTGGGACAGGTGCTGGATGCCGGTCTGCGCACGGCGGACATCGCCTATCCCGGCACCCGCCAGGTCTCCACCGCGGAGATGGGCGATGCCGTCGTGGCAGCGTTCGCCGACGTCTGAGGCGCCAGCCGTCCGCCGATGAGCGAGTGTCACGCGCCCGGCAGGAGATCGGCGCCGGCCTCGGCGGGCTGCTAGACTGACACGCTTTTGAGGGGGCCGTGACGCGCGCGTCACGGCAGACGTTCATGGAAGCGGAGCCGTGCCGGCCGGGAGATAACCGCCTTGGTCGGCTGTGGCTTCCTCCACCTTCGGGGTAACCAATCTATGTTGAAAGTCGGATTCGTCGGTTGGCGCGGTATGGTCGGTTCTGTGCTGATGCAGCGCATGCTGGATGACAACGATTTCGCCGGTCTCGAGCCGGTATTCTTCTCCACCTCCCAGACCGGGCAGCCGGGGCCGGACATCGGCATGGACGTGCCGGCACTCAAGGACGCCAACGATATCGCCGAACTCAAGGCGATGGACGTGATCGTGACCTGCCAGGGGGGTGACTACACCACCGCCGTCTACCAGCCACTACGCGAAGCGGGCTGGAAGGGCTACTGGATCGACGCCGCCAGCACCCTGCGCATGGCCGACGATTCGGTCATCGTGCTCGATCCGGTCAACCGTCACGTGGTCGACGCCCAGCTGGCCAAGGGTACCCGCACCTTCGTCGGTGGCAACTGCACCGTCAGCCTGATGCTGATGGGCCTGGGCGGGCTGTTCGAGGCCAATATGGTCGAGTGGATGACCTCCATGACCTATCAGGCGGCTTCCGGCTCCGGCGCCAAGCACATGCGCGAGCTGCTGGCCCAGATGGGGGCGCTCAACGGTGCTGTGGCCCAGGAGCTGGCGACTCCCTCCAGCGCGATTCTGGACATCGACCGCGAGGTCACCGCGACCCTGCGCAGCAGCGCTTTCCCCACCGACAACTTCGGGGCGCCGCTCGCCGGCAGCCTGTTGCCGTGGATCGACAAGGCGATGGAGAACGGGCAGAGCAAGGAGGAGTGGAAGGGCGGCGTGGAGACCAACAAGATCCTCGCCACCGGCAGCCAGCCGATCCCGATCGACGGCCTCTGTGTGCGTATCGGCGCCATGCGCTCGCACAGCCAGGCGTTCACCATCAAGTTGCGCCAGGACGTGCCGCTCGACGAGATCGAGGAACGTCTGGCCAAGCACAACGAGTGGGTCAAGGTCGTGCCCAATGACAAGGATCAGACGATCGAGCAGCTCACGCCGGCGGCGATCAGCGGCACCCTGAGCATCCCGGTGGGGCGGCTGCGCAAGCTCGCCATGGGCGGCGAATATCTGACCGCCTTCAGCGTCGGTGACCAGCTGCTGTGGGGGGCCGCCGAGCCGCTCAAGCGCATGCTGCGGATCGTGCGCGAACACGCCTGAGGTCACACGCTGACACTGACTGCCGCGCGTCAGCCGCGTGGCCCAAGAACCCCGCCCGCGCCTGCGCCGGCGGGGTTCTTGCGTGGAGGCGCATGCCTCTCCGGCGCGCGAGTTCATGGCGCTTTCTGTAACCTGATGTTAAAGATTGTGTCGTAACGGCCGATCATGCTTGCGAATACATCGCGCAGTTGGGGACAGCATGCGGTCATGGGTCACGCTCTTCATCGGCGGTTGCGGGCTGCTGCTGGCTACTCGGGTCCAGGCGCTGGGGGTGGGTGAGCCGCTGACGGTGTCACCGCTCAACCGGCCGCTGCATGTGGTGCTGCCGCTGACCGAGAGCGCCAGGCTGGAGCCTGCGCAGGTCTCGGTGACGCTGGCCGACGCGGCGGCCTACCGGCGTGCCGGACTGACGCCGGATGCCCTTGGCGATGGCATCACCGCGCGAGTCGAGAAGCGCCGCGGTGGGCTCGCCATCGTGCTCGACAGCGACCGGCGTGTGCGTGAACCCTTTCTCGATCTGCTGCTGAAGATAAGCTGGCCTCAGGGGCAGTGGCAGCGTGAGGTCTCGCTGCTTTTCGATCCGCCCGATTACGCTGCGACGCAGCCGCTGCTGGCAGCCGCCGACTCGACGCCGCACTCGGCGGCCACTGCCGCTTCGCCCTCATCCGTCTCGACCTCTGCGTATCCGACTGCCGCTGCCGGCTGGCCGCAGGCGCTCACGGTCGCCCCCGGTTCCACGCTCTCGACTCTGGCGGCATCGTTGCCGCCGCACCAGGGGGTCTCCCTGGCGGCGGCCATGCTGGCGCTCTATCGCGCCAATCGCAGTGCCTTCGTGGCCGGCAATATCGATCGGCTGCGCGCCGGCGTGCGTCTGGAGGTGCCGCCGGTGGCTACGGTCGCGGCGCTGGCCGATCAGGCCCCGGCTGCACTGCGAACATTGCGCAACGCCGCCAATGGCGCCGATGTCGAGGGGGCAGCCGCACGTGGGCGCGCGGGGCAGGTGTCATCTGCCTCGGTGTCGGGGGCGGCGGACAGCGCGACGCTGGCGCGGCAGGTGGCAGCCCTGACGCAGCAGATCCAGCGTCAGCAGGCGACCATTGCCGAGCTCGAGGACCAGCGTGAGCGGCTGCGCGCGGCGCTCGCCGCAGGCGCAACGCCGGTCGACAAGGGCGACGTGTCGGCCTCCGACCCGAGCGGCGGTGTAAGCGAGTCCGCCGTGGTGGCGGCCCTGGGGGCATCGGCGCCGCCCGGCGCCGCCTCGACTTCCTCGCCTACGACTTCATCGATTTCGACTGGCTCGACCTCGGCGACCGCCGATTCATCGGCCGCGGGTGATGGGATTGCGGCTTCTGGATCGACACCCGCCGGCCCCGTGACGTCGGCTGGCGATACCACGCCAGCTGCCTCCACGGCGGCCGCGGCCTCGTCGACGGCGCAGGCGACGCCGCTGGACAAGCCCACGCCGCTGCCCAAATCGGCGTCCTCCACGCCCAAGGTATCCGCCGCGAAAAACGGCAGCGCTGCTGCGCTGTCCCTATGGCAGCGTGCCGTGTCCTGGTCGCCGCTGCTCGGCGCCCTGGCGCTGCTCGGCCTGCTCTGGGCCCTGCTGCGGCAACGTCGCCGTTACCGGGAGCAGGCCCAGATTACTGTCCATGACGAGTCGAGTGACGGCCGCCCCGGTGCGCCGGACCAGGCCCCGCGCAAGCCCCGCCGCCGGGCGCCGAGGGGGCTCTTGAAGTGTCTGAAGAGAGGTGTGAAACGCCGCGGCGCGCGGCGCGACCCTGCTGAGGTCGAGATGGGGGCCGCGGCGATCAGTCAGGCCGATATCTATATCGCTTATGGCCGTTATGCTGCCGCCCGTGACTGGCTCGAACCGCGGCTGGAGGAAGATCCGCGCCATCGGCTGAGCCTGATCCGAGCCCTGGGTGAGCTGCGCGAGATCGAGGCCATGGAGCAGGTGCTGGCCGGGTTCGACGACAGTGCCAGCCGCGAACAACGGCGCACCGCGGAAGCCCTGGTCGCTGACTACCGCGCCCGCTATGTCGATGAGAGCTGGGCCGTTGCCACCGATCACGCAGAGGCCGCGGCAGCCGACACCGCCGCGGCGACTCTGCTGGCGGAGGACGAGGGGGCGCTCTCTCTGGCGCGGGTCGAGGATGTGGATGCGCTGTTCGATGCCGCGCTGGGTGGCGAGGCGGCGCCCTTGCCCCAGTCACCGCTGCCTGACACTTCGTCCTCGTCCGCAGCGCCATCCTGCTCCGACACGACGCCAGCGCCTGAAAAGACGCCTTCAGCCGAGTCGGTGTCCACTGGGGATGCCACGGCGCCGCACACCATCGACGGCGCCGAGGTAGAGGACACCGAGACACCGCCCGATGCCGCGCCGACGCTGGCGCTCGAACCCTTGCCTCATGCATTCGATGTGGCCCCGGAGACGTTGGGTGCGGGTCCGTCAGCCACGGCGCACCGGGATGAGGCCGGACCTGACGAGCATCGGTCGTCTGGTGCGCATGCGCGTGGATCGGAAGCGGAAGAAAAATTGGAAGCGGGAGAAAAATCGGAAGCCGGGACGCAGCAGGGCGAGGCAGCCGCCGCCGAGCCCCCGCAAGAGCGCCGCGCGCGACCCTGGGAGCGCGACGACGCGACCGCCGCGCCGCTGGCCTTTCCCGATGATCCGGCGCCGCAGGCGCTGCGTATCGACTACCAGCCGCCGACGCTGGAGCTCGATGACGCGACACCGTCGCCCACGGCGCCGCTGAGCGACGCTTCGTCCGAGATCGAGATGCCGCCGCTCGACCTCGATGCGCGCACCTGGCGCCCGATGGGCGAGCCGGTGTCCGCCGAGACGCCTCACCGGAGCGTGGGTTTGGCCTCTCCGGACAGCGCGTCTGCGCCAAGCAGCGCATCGGGAAGCACGGCTGCCGCAAACACGTCGTCTGAAAATGCGTCTCCGGGAAATACCTCGCCTGGACACACCTCATCTGGAAACGCGTCGCCTCAGCATCCCGTCTCCCCGGGGGACACCTCGCTGCAGCGTGGGATTCCCGTCGGCTGGGAGGTCGAGGAGGTGGAATTCGAGCCGCCGCATCGGGATAATGGTCGGCCCTAAGTTTCCCCGCGTTGCAGGTTTCGATGGCGTTTTTTACCCGGCAGGACGATACCCAGACGCTGAGTGGCCGCCTGGCCCTCGGCGTGGAGTATGACGGTACCCGCTACTGCGGCTGGCAGCGCCTGAGCCACGCCGAGTCGGTCCAGGGCACCCTGGAGGCTGCGTTGTCACGTATCGCCGCGGCTCCGGTCAAGGTGCTGTGCAGCGGTCGTACCGACAGCGGCGTTCATGCCGCGCGCCAGATCGTGCACTTCGATGCGCCCGCGGCGCGCACCCAGAAGGCGTGGCTGTTCGGTGCCAACGCGACCCTGCCGCGGGATATCGCGGTGCGCTGGCTGGTACCGGTGAACGACGATTTCCACGCCCGCTTCTCGGCGCTGGCCCGGCGCTATCGCTATGTCATCCTCAATCAGCCGACGCGCCCGGTGATGGAGCGCCATCATGCCACCTGGTGCCGCGAGCCACTGGACGCCGAGCGCATGCATCGTGCCGCCCAGGTGCTGGTGGGGGAGCACGACTTCTCCAGCTACCGCGCGGCGGGTTGCCAGTCGAAGACCCCGATCCGCCATCTGCACGCCATCGAGGTGTGCCGTTACGGGACCCTGGTGGTGATCGACGTGCAGGCCAACGCCTTCCTGCACCATATGATCCGCAACATTGCCGGGGTGCTGGTGGCGGTGGGGCGCGGCGACAAGTCGGAGTCCTATCCTGCCGAGCTGCTGGCGCTCAAGGATCGGACCCTGGGTAACGTCACCGCGCCGGCCTGCGGGCTGCACTTCGTCGACGTGCGTTTCGACGAGCGCTTCGCCCTGCCCGAAGAGCCGCTGGGCCCGCAGATGCTGGCGTTCCGCGGCGACTGGACCGGCGACCGTGACCTGATTCCCGATACCCCCTTGATGCGCCGGCGGCGGGTATGGCCGAAATGGATCGACGCCGATGGCAACGTGGTCGATACCCACCCCGACGCCCGCGCGGCCGAATCCGCACCGTGACATCAGCGGCGCGACCGGCGGTAGAGACGCCCTGTCCGGGGCGCCAGGAGAGATGACCCCATGAGCCAGGTGAGAATCAAGATCTGCGGCATGACCCGGCGCGAGGATATCCACGCGGCGGTGGCGTGCGGCGCCGACGCCCTGGGGTTCGTGCTGTGGCCGGGCAGTGGCCGGGCGATCGAACCGGCAAGGCTGGCCGCGCTCAGCGCCGAGGTGGCTCCCTTCGTCACCCGGGTGGGGCTGTTCGTCGATGCCGATGCGGCCAGCGTCGAGGCGGCGCTGCCCTATCTCGACCTGCTGCAGTTCCATGGCGATGAGTCGCCCGAGTTCTGCGCGCGCTTTGCCAAACCCTGGATCAAGGCGCTGCGCATGCGTGACGGCCTCGACCTTGAGCAGGCCGTCCGGCGCTACGCCGGCGCCGGCGCGCTGCTGCTCGATGCCTACCGCCCCGGCGTCCCGGGTGGCACCGGCGAGACCTTCGACTGGTCGCGCATTCCCGGTGACCTGGGCAAACCTGTTATTCTTGCCGGTGGTCTGACGCCAGACAACGTCGCCACCGCCATCGCCCGCGTCGCGCCCTATGCGGTCGACGTCTCCGGTGGTGTCGAGGCCCGTGCGGACGACGGCGCGCTGCGCCATGGCATCAAGGATCCCGCGCGCCTGCGCGCCTTCTGCCATCATGTCCGCGCCGCCGGCGCCACCACCATCCACGCAGCGACACCATGAGGGTCCACTCGTGAGCCGATTCTTTGACCTGACGCAACTGCCCGATGCGAGCGGCCACTTCGGCCCTTACGGAGGGCGTTTCGTCTCCGAGACGCTGAGCTTCGCGCTGGAAGAGCTCGACAAGATCTACGCGAGCCTCAAGCACGATCCCGATTTCCAGGCCGAATTCGATCGTGACCTGACCCACTACGTGGGCCGGCCGTCGCCGCTCTACCATGCCGAGCGCTGGTCGCGGGAGATCGGCGGTGCCCAGATCTGGCTCAAGCGCGAGGATCTCAACCACACCGGCGCGCACAAGGTGAACAACACCATAGGCCAGGCGCTGCTGGCCAAGCGCTCGGGCAAGCCGAGAGTGATCGCCGAGACCGGCGCCGGCCAGCATGGTGTCGCCACCGCCACGGTGGCCGCGCGTCTGGGGCTCGAGTGCGAGGTCTACATGGGCGCCGAGGACGTCGAGCGTCAGAAGCTCAACGTCTATCGCATGCGTCTGCTCGGGGCCAAGGTGGTGCCGGTGGAGTCGGGCTCGCGCACCCTCAAGGACGCCATGAACGAGGCGCTGCGTGACTGGGTCACCAACGTCGACAATACCTTCTACATCATCGGTACCGTGGCCGGGCCGCACCCCTATCCGATGCTGGTGCGCGACTTCAATGCCGTGGCCGGCCGCGAAGCGCGGCGCCAGTCGCTGGAGCAGATCGGGCGCTTGCCGGATGCGCTGGTCGCCTGCGTCGGCGGTGGCTCCAACGCCATGGGCCTGTTCTATCCCTTCGTCGAGGATGACGAGGTGGCGATGTACGGCGTCGAAGCCGGCGGCGATGGCTTGGCTACCGGCCGTCATGCCGCGCCGCTGACCGCCAACGCGCCGCGTGGCGTGCTCCACGGCAACCGCACCTATCTGATGTCCGACGAGGGCGGCCAGATCGCCGATACCCACTCGGTCTCGGCGGGCCTGGACTACCCTGGCGTGGGCCCGGAGCACGCGCTGTGGAAGGATGTCGGGCGGGTCGAGTACGTGGCCGCCGACGACCACGAGGTGCTTGCCGCCTTCCGCGAGCTGACCCGGGTCGAGGGCATCATGCCGGCGTTGGAGTCCGCCCACGCACTGGCCCATGCCAAGAAGCTGGCGGCCAGCCTGCCGCGGGACAAGCACATCGTGGTCAACCTGTCCGGGCGTGGCGACAAGGACATCCATACCGTGGCCAAGATCGACGGCATCGAATTCTGACGGCGGGGACCGACATGAACCAACACGCGAATCGTATCGACCGGCGCTTCGCCGCGCTCAAGGCAGCGGGGCGCAAGGCGCTGATTCCCTACATCACCGCCGGTGATCCGGCCCCGGCCCACACCGTCGACTTCATGCACGCCTGCGTCGAGGCGGGGGCCGACGTGATCGAGCTGGGCGTACCGTTCTCCGACCCGATGGCCGACGGCCCGGTGATCCAGAAGGCGTGCGAGCGCGCGCTCCTCCACGGCACCCGGCTGAGCCACGTGCTGGAGATGGTGGCGGCGTTCCGCGAGCGCGATGCCGAGACCCCGGTGGTGCTGATGGGCTACCTCAACCCGATCGAGCGCATGGGCTATGCTGCCTTCGCCCGCCAGGCCCGGGATGCCGGCGTCGATGGCGTGCTCGCGGTCGACATGCCGCCGGAGGAGATGGGCGAGAACGCGGCGCTGTTCGCCGACCACGGTCTGCAGTCGATCTTCCTGCTCGCGCCGACCACCTCCGAGCAGCGCGCGACGACGATCTGTCACCACGGCCAGGGCTATCTCTACTACGTCTCGCTCAAGGGCGTCACCGGCGCGGCGACCCTCGATGCCGAAGCCGTGGGGTCGCAGTTGGCGAGCCTGCGTGCGCTCACCGAGCTGCCGCTGTGCGTCGGCTTCGGCATCCGTGATGGCGCCACGGCGGCGGCCATCGGCCGTGTCGCCGACGGCGTCATCGTCGGCAGCGCCCTGGTGGGGCGTATCGCCGAGCGCGCCGATGCCCCCGAGACGATCCCGCAGGCGCTGCGCGAGATCCTCGGCGAGATGCGCACGGCGCTGGACCGAGATGCGCGCGCCTGAGCCGCGCGGGGCATTCTGGTATCATCTGCGCTTTCCGTGTCGCGCCGGCATGTGGCTGACCGCCGGCGCGGACCCGTTTCCTTAAACTGATGGAATCTCTCCCGACATGAGCTGGCTAGACAAGATCGTCCCGTCGATGAGCCGCACCCAGCGTAACGACCGCCGCGCCAGCGTGCCCGACGGCCTGTGGCGCAAGTGCCCGAGTTGCGATTCGGTGCTCTATCTCCCCGAGCTGGAGAAACACCAGAACGTCTGCCCCAAGTGCCAGCACCACCTGCGACTCACGGCACGCAAGCGGCTCAACTGGTTCCTCGACGCCGAAGGGCGCGAGGAGATTGCTGCCGACCTGCAGCCGAGCGATCGGCTCAAGTTCCGCGATTCGAAGAAGTACAAGGATCGCCTCTCGGCGGCGCAGAAGGCGACCGACGAGAACGACGCCCTGATCGCCATGCGCGGCACCCTCGACGGTCTGCCGGTGGTCGCGGTGGCGTTCGAATTCTCGTTCATGGGCGGTTCGATGGGCGCGATCGTCGGCGAGAAGTTCGTGCGCGCGGCGAGCCTCGCGCTGGAGCAGGAGATCCCGCTGGTGTGCTTCGCCGCCTCCGGCGGCGCGCGCATGCAGGAGGCGCTGTTCTCGCTGATGCAGATGGCCAAGACCTCCGCCGCGCTGGAGAAGCTCAAGCAGGCCGGGGTGCCCTACATCTCGGTGCTGACCGATCCGGTGTTCGGTGGCGTCTCGGCATCGCTGGCGATGCTCGGCGATCTCAATGTCGCCGAACCCAACGCGCTGATCGGCTTCGCCGGCCCGCGGGTGATCGAGCAGACCGTGCGCGAGAAACTGCCGGAAGGGTTCCAGCGCAGCGAGTTCCTGCTCGAGCACGGCACCGTCGACATGATCGTCGCGCGTCCCGAGCTGCGGACGCGGCTGGGCAATGTGCTGCGTATCCTCACCCATCAGCCGTCACTCGCTGACGAAGCCGAGGCGGACTTCTCGCCGCTGCCGGACGAGGCCGACGCTTCCCAGGCGTCGCGCTGAGATGTCCGCGGCGCTGGATGCGTGGCTGGCGCGACTCGAGCGCCAGCATCCCGTCGCCATCGAGCTCGGCCTCGAGCGGGTCGCCACGGTGGCGACCCGCCTGGGGCTGAGTGAGCGGCCGCTGGCGGGGCAGGTGGTCACCGTGGCCGGCACCAACGGCAAGGGCTCGACGGTGGCGCTGCTCGAGCGCCTGGCCGCGTGCCACGGCCTCTCCACCGCCTGCTATACCTCTCCCCATCTGCTGCGCTACAACGAGCGCCTGCGCCTCGACGGCCAGCCGGCGGAGGATGCGCTGCTGGTCGAAGGCTTCGAGCGGGTCGAGGCGGCGCGCCTGGCGGGTGAGGCGGTAAGTCTCACCTACTTCGAGGCGGGCACCCTGGCGGCGCTGTGGGCGATCGCCGAGCGCCAGCCACAGCTGGCGATTCTGGAGGTCGGGCTGGGTGGGCGCCTCGATGCGGTCAATGTGATCGACCCCGATATCGCGGTGATCACCACCATCGCCCATGACCATGCCGACTTCCTCGGCGACGATCTCGACGGCATCGGCTTCGAGAAGGCGGGCATCCTGCGCCCGGCGCGTCCGGCGGTGCTCGGCAGCCGCCAGTTGCCCGCCAGTGTCTCGGCCCGTCTCGACGCGCTGGCAGCGCCGGCCTACTGGCTGGGACAGGCGTTCGCGCCCCAGGACCAGGGCGGCAGTTGGCAATGGCAGGGCAGCGACGCCCAGGGGGCGCGCTATGAACTCGATAGCTTGCCCGATCCGGGCCTGCCGCTGGACAATGCCGCGGTGGCGCTGCAGGTATTGACGCTGCTGGGCATCACCCCGCGACTCGAGGCGGTGCGCGAGGCCCTCGCCACGGTGGCGCTGCCCGGGCGCCTGCAGTGGCTGGACAACTGGTGTCTGGACGTGGCCCACAACCCCCATGCGGCGGCCTACGTGGCCGAGCGGCTGGCGGCCCGCCCGCGACCCACGCGGCGCATCGGCCTGCTCGGCGTGCTCGGCGACAAGGACGCCGGGGCGCTGATCGCCGCGCTGGGCCCGGCGGTCGACGCCTGGGTGGCGGTGGGGCTCGACGGCCCCCGCGGGCGTTCGGCGGCTGCGCTGGGCGAATCGATCGAGGCCGCCGGGGCGTCGCTGCTGGCCAGCTGCGACTCGCCGGCGGCCGGCGTGGCGTGGCTGCGCGAGCGGCTCGGTGCCGACGAGGAGGTGCTGGTGTGCGGCTCCTTTCTGACCGTCGCCGGGGCGCTCGAGGCGCTGACGGCGGCGGCCGTCTGACAGGTGCGATGCATCGAATCGGCATTTTTCATCGCCCCGGCCAATGGATGACCGGGGTTCGAACAGGCCCGCTTGAGGAGGTCTTATGAAGTACGGATGGCGTGAACGGATCAGTGGTGCGGTCATTCTGGTGGCCCTGGGGGCGATCTTCGTGCCGATGCTGTTCGACGACCCCGAGCCGCGTCAGCAGGGGCCGGAGCCGGTGATGGTGATCGAGCAGCCGGTAGGCGGGGGCGAGGCGCGCCAGCGCATCATCGAAGCGCCGCAGCCGCCGGCCTCGGTGGCCCAGCGCGACAGTGGCGGCAACACCAGCGCAGTGCCCGAGCCCGATACCTCGGCCCAGCTGGGCGGTGGTGGCGAGAGCTTCGGCCAAGGAGCTGGGAGCACCAGCGAGGAGAAGAGCGGCAACTCCCAGGCGACCCAGCCACGCACCGACCCGATCGCCGAACTGGCCCAGTCGGATACCAGCCAGCCGGCCAAGCGCCAGGCGACGGCGTCTCAGGCAGCCCCGGCCAAGCCCGAGCCGGCGCCCAGCACCCCCACGCGTACCGCGGCCAGCAAAGATGGCGGCTGGGTGGTGCAGGTCGGCAGCTTCGGCCAGAAGGACAACGCCACGCGGCTCGCGGCCAAGCTCAAGAACCAAGGTTTCGCTGCTTATTCGCAGCCGCGGGACAACAACCTGACCTCGGTCTATGTCGGGCCTTTCGCTTCCTCGGAGGCGGGCGAGAAGGCGCGTGCCGAACTCAAGCAGTCCGCCAACCTGTCGGGACTCTTGATTCGCAAACCGGGTAGCTGATGACTCTCACCTGGCTCGACTACGCCTTCCTGCTGGTCTTGACGATCTCGATGCTGGCAGGTTTCATGCGCGGCCTGGTACGCGAGGCGCTGGGCCTGGGGGCGTGGATCGTCGCGCTGCTCGCGGCGCGGGTCTTCGCCCAGCCGTTGGGCGAAATGCTCGAGCCCTACATCTCACACCCGGACGCACGCCTGGTGCTCGGCTTCGTTCTGGTGATCTTCGTCGTGGTGATGGTGTGCGGCTTCGTCATCCGGCTGCTCAACGCGGCGATCGAGTGGGTCGGCATGGGGTTTTTCAACCGGGTCGCCGGCGCCTGCTTCGGCCTGGCCCGGGGGGCGGCGATCCTGGTGATCGCCACGGTGGTGATCGGGCTGACGCCCCTGGCCCAGTTGAGCGCCTGGCAGCAGGCGCAGCTGCGTCCCGCCTTCGAGTCGCTGCGGGCCTGGGCGGTGGTCCAGCTCGAGGACTGGAACGTGGACGCATCGCAGGCGGAGGACGCCATGCGGCGTCTGCCGTTGACGCTGCCGGGTACGACGACTTCGACAGTCGAGCAGAGCGGCCGTGCCGCGCCACCCCCGGGTGGCGCAGCGGCCGCGCAACCGGCGCCCTGAGGGGCGCAATCAAGCGAGGTAAGGCGGCATGTGCGGTATCGTGGGCCTCATGGCCAATGAAGCGGTCAATCAGTCGATCTATGACGCGCTGACGGTTTTACAACACCGCGGACAGGACGCCGCCGGCATGATGACCTGGGATGACGGTCGGTTTCTGCTGCGCAAGAACAACGGGCTGGTGCGGGATGTCTTCCACACCCGCCACATGAAGCGTCTCCAGGGCAACCTGGGGATCGGCCACGTGCGCTATCCCACTGCGGGGTCGGCGAGCGAGGCGGAGTCGCAGCCGTTCTACGTCAACTCGCCCTACGGAATCACGCTGGCGCACAACGGTAACCTGACCAATTCCGACCAGCTCAAGCAGGAGCTGTTCTCCTCCGATCTGCGCCATATCAACACCAGCTCCGACTCGGAGGTCCTGCTCAACGTGTTTGCCCACGAGCTGGGCAAGCAGGGGCTCTACCTCACCCCCGAGGACATCTTCGACGCGGTGCGCCGGGTGCATCGGCGCTGCCGCGGCGGCTACGCCGCGGTCGCCATCATCAGCGGCTTCGGGCTGGTCGCCTTCCGCGACCCCCACGGTATCCGCCCGGTGGTCTACGGCACCCGCGAGGGCGTCGATGCCGAGGGACGCCCGGGGCAGGAGGTGATGATCGCCTCCGAGTCGGTGGCGCTCGATGTCAGTGGCTTCGAACTGGTGCGCGATCTGGCCCCGGGCGAGGCGATCTTCGTCGACATGCACAAGAACGTGCACACCCAGCAGTGCGCCGATCGCCCCAGCCTGACCTCGTGCATCTTCGAGCACGTCTACCTGGCGCGTCCCGACTCCAAGCTCGACGGTGCCTACGTCTACGGCACCCGCATGCAGATGGGGCGCAAGCTCGGCGACCGCATCCAGCGCGAATGGCCGGAGCACGACATCGACGTGGTGATCCCGATCCCCGACACTTCGCGCACCACGGCGCTGGAGCTGGCGCAGCACATCGGGGTGACCTTCCGTGAAGGGTTCATGAAGAACCACTACATCGGCCGTACCTTCATCATGCCGGGGCAGACCCAGCGCAAGAAGTCGGTGCGTCAGAAGCTCAACGCTATCGGCAGCGAGTTTGCCGGCAAGAACGTGCTGCTGGTGGACGACTCGATCGTGCGCGGCACCACCTGCAAGCAGATCATCCAGATGGCCCGGGACGCCGGCGCCAACAAGGTCTACTTCGCCTCTGCTGCCCCCGCCGTGCGTTACCCCAACGTCTACGGCATCGACATGCCGGTGGCATCCGAATTGATCGCCCATGGCCGCAGCGACGCCGAGGTGGGTGAGCTGATCGGCGCCGACCGTTTGATCTATCAGGACCTGGAGGATCTCAAGGCGGCCTGCCGCGAGGTCAATCCGGCCCTCGACGACTTCGACTGCTCGGTGTTCGATGGCAGCTACGTCACCGGCGACATCGACGAAGCCTATCTCGCCGCGCTCGAGGCCGCTCGCAGCGATGCGGCCAAAGAGGGGCGCGAGCGGGTCAATGCCGTGGTCGACCTGCACAACGACAGCTCAGACGACTGAGCCGGTGCGCCCCGCCGCCGGCGGGGCCGCCTCAGTCTGGACTTGGGCTTTGTACGAAAAGTCAGCGAGCGAAGGAAAGACCGGGGCGCGTAGCTAAGGCAAAAATCGGTGAAAACGGACCGGGCTGGCGTTCCAGTTTACGGTGTGTAAATGAGCATTTTTGACCGGGCTGGCGCTCCAGCCGATTTTTAACGCCGTATTGCCGAGCGCAGGGATTTTTCGTGCATAGCCTAGACGATATTCAGGAGTTTACCCGCATGCCCCTAGACGACGATCTCTCGCTCGGTCTCGAGACCCTGGCGATCCGTGCCGGCCATGAGCGCACCCATGAGCAGGAGCACGGAGAGCCGATCTTCCCCACCTCGAGCTTCGTCTATGGCAGCGCCGCCGAGGCCGCGCGCAAGTTCAAGGGCGAGGAGCCGGGCAACGTCTACTCGCGCTTCACCAACCCCACCGTACGCAACTTCGAGCAGCGCCTGGCCGCGCTCGAGGGCGGTGAGCGCTGCGTCGCCACCAGCTCGGGCATGGCGGCGATCCTCTCGACCGTGCTGGCGCTGCTGCAGGCCGGTGACGAGGTGATCGTATCGCGCTCGGTGTTCGGCTCCACCATCGCGCTGTTCGACAAGTACCTGGCCAAGTTCGGCGTGGTGCCGCGCTATGTGGAACTCAACGATCTCGCCGGCTGGGAAGCGGCGATCACGCCCAAGACCAAGCTGCTGTTCGCCGAGACGCCCTCCAACCCGCTCAACGAGCTGGTCGACATTGCCGCGCTGGCGGACCTGGCCCACCGCCACGGTGCCTGGCTGGCGATCGACAACTGCTTCCTGACTCCGGCACTGCAGCGCCCGCTGGCGCTGGGCGCCGACCTGGTGATCCACTCGGCGACCAAGTATCTCGATGGGCAGGGGCGGGCGATCGGCGGCGCCGTGGTCGGCCGCGATCAGGAGCTGGAGCAGCTGTTCGGCGTGGTGCGCACCTGCGGCCCCTGCATGAGTCCATTCAATGCCTGGATATTCCTCAAGGGGCTGGAGACGCTGAGTCTGCGCATGCACGCGCACAGTCGCAATGCCCAGGCCCTGGCCGAGTGGCTGGAGCAGCAGCCGGCGGTGGCGCGGGTCCACTACAGCGGCCTTGCCAGCCATCCCCAGCACGCCCTGGCCCAGCGCCAGCAGCTTGGCTTCGGCGCGGTGATGGGGGTCGAGATCGTCGGTGGGCGCGAGGCTGCCTGGCATGTGATCGACCACACCCGGGTGATGTCGATCACTGGCAACCTGGGTGATGTCAAGACCACCATCACCCATCCGGGGACCACCACCCACGGCCGTCTGAGCGACGCTCAGCGCGCCTCGGCGGGGATCAGCGACGGTCTGATCCGTCTCGCGGTAGGGCTGGAGACGCTGGAGGATCTGCAGGCGGATCTGGCCCGGGGCCTCGATACTCTCATGTGAAGTATCTTGCTCGGTTGACCGAAAAGCCCGCTCAGGCGGGCTTTTTCGTCTCTATTATTTCCTTTTCGTCACTAATCGATTTCCACCACCCTGGCTGTCGCCGCCGTCCGTTATCCGTATGCTGAGGTGAAACGGGAGCAGGGGCAGGGTGATGTGGCGCAATTCTCACAGCGGCTGGGGCAGGATCAGCATCGCGCTGCACTGGTTGAGCGCGCTGGCGGTGTTCGGCCTGTTCGCGCTGGGCTGGTGGATGACCGGCCTGGGCTACTATGACACCTGGTACCACCTGGCGCCTTGGTGGCACAAGTCGATCGGTATCCTGCTGCTGGCGGCGAGTCTGGCGCGGGTGGCCTGGCGCCTGACCCAGCCCACCCCGCGCGCCCACGGCAGCGTGCTCGAGCGGCGTGCCGCCCATGTCGGCCATGGGCTTCTGTATCTGCTAATGTTCGTGGTGCTGTTCTCGGGCTATCTGATCTCCACCGCCGAGGGCCAGGGCATCAGCGTCTTCGGCTGGTTCAGCGTGCCGGCGCTGGTCTCGGGGCTGCCGGACCAGGCGGTGGTGGCGGGTAGCGTGCACTGGTATGCCGCCTGCGCGCTGGTGATTCTCGCCTGTGGCCACACCCTGGCCGCGCTCAAGCACCATTGGCTCGACCGCCAGGACACCTTGACCCGAATGCTGACGACGCGCGCCGCGCGGCGTCGCTGAGTGTTTCCGAGCGCTGGCCGCCACCGGTGCTCGCGCCCCCCAAGAGCTCAATCCACGAGGAGTTTCGCATGCTGCTGAAGAAGACCGCCCTGGCTGCCCTGGTCGCCGCCGCGCTGCCGCTGACCCAGGCCCAGGCCGCCGACTACAAGATCGACAGCGAAGGCCAGCACGCCTTCATCCAGTTCAAGATCAGCCACCTCGGCTACTCCTATATTCTGGGTGACTTCAAGCAGTTCAGTGGCGACTTCAGCTACGACCCCGAGGCGCCCGAGGAGTCCAGCGTCGCGGTCAAGGTCGACGTCGACAGCCTCGACAGCAATCACGCCGAGCGCGACAAGCACATCCTGAGCGGTGACTTCCTCGACGCCAGCAAGTATCCGCAGGCGAGCTTCAAGTCCACCGGCTTCCAGATCGACGACGACGGCGAAGAGGGAGAGATGACCGGGGAGCTGACCCTGCACGGCGTGACACGCAAAGTGACCTTCGACGTCGATCACATTGGCGGCGGCGACGACCCCTGGGGTGGCTATCGTCAGGGCTTCGAAGCGACCACGACCCTGGATCTGGCCGACTTCGACATCGACATGAGTCAGTTCCCGGCGCCGATGCACAGCGTGGATCTCTACGTGGTACTCGAAGGCATCCGCCAGTAGTGCCGCACCGCCGCGCTGACGCGCGGCGGTTGTGTGCGCTAGCGACGCGACCCCGGCCGGGTGCCGGGGTCGCGTTTTTGTGCACGCCGACGTGCGTGGGCGTGGGTTAGGTCAGGTGTCGTCCAGGTAGCGTGCCACCTCACGGCGGTCGCGGCGATGCTTGAGCCGGCGTACCCAGCGCCCGCGGCACCATAGCGAGCCGCGCCATGCGATATCGCGCAGGTCGCCGAGATTGAGCGCCTTCCAGTGGCTATCGTGGGTACTGGCCGGGGTGGGAGCATCGCCCAGCGCCAGCAGCGCTGAGAGCAGGCCGGTGGCACGCTCACGGGTGGCGCGACGCGTGGTCTGTCCGGGGGCGCTGGGCTGGTTGACGAACACCCGTGGATCTTCGCGGCAGCGCTGGCGCGGGTCGACCTCGACCCGCCCCTGGGCGTCATGGGCCAGCCCGAAGACGTCGAAGGCCGGCGGCGGGCGCAGCGCTTCGACCACCAGCAGCAGGTCGGCGTCGACGGCGGTACCGTCGTCGAGGATCAGGCTGTCGCGCTCGTAGCGCGCTGCCGTGGCCACCAGCTCCAGGCGCAGGCCGCGCCGCTGCAGCCGCCGGGTGAGCCAGCGGTTGGCGCGACGGCAGGCGTCGGGCAGCGGCTGGCGCTCGTTGCCGATCAGCGCCACCGGCAGCGGGCGGCCGTAGCGTTCCCCCAGCGCCAGAAGGTTGGCTGCCAGCTCCACCCCCAGGGCGCCGCCGCCCAGCACCGCCACGTTGGATAGGCGTCGGGCGGGGTCGGCCAGCTCGCTCTCGAGCTGCTGGCGCAGCGCCCACAGGGAATCGGCGCTGGCGCCATAGATGCCCTGGGCGGTGTAGAAGCCGGGAATGGCCTGGGCGTCGACCACCGGTGGCAGATCGATCGAAAGCCAGTCGTAGTCGAGGCGCTGGCCGTTATCCAGAGTCACTCGGCGATTGCTGCGGTCGGCGGCGACCACGCTGGCGGCCACATGGGTGGCGCCGTGGGCGGTAATGCGTGACGCGGGCAGATGCACGTCGTCGAGTTGCCACTCGCCGCCGAGCATACCGCCGAGCCAGTCGGCGAAGGCGAACGGCTGGGGCGTGATCAGGGTGACGTCGATACCCGCCTGCGCCAGCTGGCGGGCGTGGCTGGCGACATGCAGGTGGGCATCGCCGTTGCCGACGAGAAGTAGCTGCTGGCGGTGCGGGGAGGGCGTGGCGTCTGACATGCCTCGATCCGGGCAGAAAATCGAACTTGAGTCTAGCATGGACAGGGGCGGCGCCCGAGCGCGGGGAGGCGGGCGCTGCCTATCGGTACGGTTTTTTTCACCTCTCCGCACGATCGAGGAGCAGCTTCATGTCACGTCATTTTCTGCCGCAGCCGGGCCTGGGTACCTATCGTCTCAAGGAGCAGGCGGTCATCGACTCGGTGACCTCGGCGCTCGACCTCGGCTACCGCCACCTCGATAGCGCCCAGATGTACGGTAACGAGGTCGCGGTGGGCAAGGCGGTGCGCCAGAGCGGTATCGCCCGCGACGAGCTTTTCATCACCACCAAGATTTGGTGGGATCAGCTCGAGCCGGCGGCGCTCACCGCCAGCCTGGAACAGAGCCTCGACGCGTTTGGCCTCGAGCAGGTCGATCTCGCCCTGATCCACTGGCCCTCGCCCAACGACGAGGTGCCCATGGCCGACTATCTGGGTGCGCTCGACGCCTGCCGCCAGCGCGGCCTGACCCGGCATATCGGCGTCTCCAACTTCACCATCGCGCAGATCGACCAGGCGCTGGCGCTGCCCGGCGGCGAGCATCTGGTGACCAACCAGATCGAGGTCCATCCGTTCCTGGCCAACCGTGCGCTGGTCGAGCACTGCCAAGCCAAGGGGCTCGAGGTGACCGCTTACATGCCGCTGGCGGTGGGGCGGGTGATGGAGGATGCCGTGCTCAAGCGCATCGCCGAGCATCACGCGGTGACCCCGGCGCAGATCGCGCTGGCCTGGGTCGCCGCGCGGGACATCATCGTCATTCCGTCGTCGACCAAGCCGGAACACCAGAAGGCCAATCTCGAGGCGCTGGAGATTCGCTTGAGCGACGCCGAGATCGCCGAGATCGATGGGCTCGACCGCGGTGAGCGTATCGCCGATCCTGATTTTGCCCCGACCTGGGACGAGTAAGTTCACCTTGGACAGCGACACTCCCTCGGGCCGCTGGGCCCGAGGGAGTGTCGCTGCGCGAATTTTTTTGCTCGGCAGCGGTCTCAAGAGCACATCGTCTTGAGAGGATCTGCCATGCGTTCTTGGACACGTCCCTGGGCTCTGCGTCTGGGTATCGGTTTGCTGGCTGCGGGCAGTGCGCTGCCCGCCCTGGCACAGACGGCCGATGGCGCCGCGGACGGCGACGACTCGAGCCTGACGGTCAAGGCCGATAGCGGCCAGCCGCAGCCGCCGGCCAACGCCTCCCAGGTCGACCGTGAGTCGATCGAGAAGTCCGGCGGGGTGGGGCGCGACAACGCCGCCTTCACCGACGGTGGTGCCCAGACGCCGGTGGATCAGCGCCCCAACGCGCTGAGCTTCGACCAGCTCGACGTCAACGGCGATGGGGTCATCGACCGTGACGAAGCGGTCAGTGCCAAGCAGCAGGCGCTGTTCGAGCGGCTCGCCGACCCCGAGTCCGGCGGCATCACCCACCAGCGCTTTCGCGAGGCGATGGGCTCGGATACCCTCGCGCCCTCGGAGTAACTCGCCAAACGGGTGCCGTATCGCCTACGCGAAACGCCCGGCCAGTGGCCGGGCGTTTTGCGTCAATGCACTGTCGGTAGCGCTGCTATCTCAGCCCCGTCAGTCGACCACGGCAGCGATCGCCTTGGCCACGTAGGGCAGGTTCTCGCTGGTAAAGCCGGCCACGTTGGCGCGGCCGGAGCCGACCATGTAGATGCTGAACTCGTCGCGCAGGCGCTTGACCTGCTCGGCGCTCAACCCGGTGTAGGAGAACATGCCGCGCTGGGCGGCGACGTGGGCGAAGCGCTTATCGAGGCCGTAGGGCGCAAGCGCGGCGACCAGGTCGCTGCGCAGACCGTTGATGCGGTCGCACATCTCGGTCAGCTCCTCGCGCCACACCCGTGCCAGCTCCGCCGACTCGAGGATCTCGGTGACGATGGCAGCGCCGTGGGAGGGCGGGTTGGAGTAGTTCTCGCGCGCCACGATCGCCATCTGCGAGCGCACGTTCTGCATCTGTTCGGCATTCTTGGCGATCACGATCAGACAGCCGGTACGCTCGCGGTAGAGGCCGAAGTTCTTCGAGCAGGAGCTGGTGATCAGCACCTCGTCGAGGTTCTCGGCCATCAGCCGCACCCCGTAGGCGTCCGCTTCCAGTCCCTCGCCGAAGCCCTGGTAGGCGAAGTCCACCAGCGGCAGCAGGCCGCGCGACTTGACCACTTCCAGCACCTGTTGCCACTGCTCGCGGTCGAGATCGAAGCCCGACGGGTTGTGACAGCAGGCGTGCAGCAGCACCACGTCACCCTGCGGTACTTCCTTGAGCGTCGCCAGCATGGCGTCGAAGTCGAGGCGGTTGTCGGCGCTGACGTAGGGGTACTTGCGCATCTCGATGCCGGCGGCGTCGAAGATGCCCAGATGGTTGGGCCAGGTCGGGTCGGAGAGCCAGATGCGCTTGCCCGGCAGGTTCGACTTGATGAAGTCCGCCGCCAGCCGCAGCGCGCCGGTGCCGCCCGGTGACTGGGTGGCGCTGGCACGGTCGGCCGCCAGGACCGCAGAGTCGGCGCCCAGCACCAGCGGCAGCAGCACCTTGCCGTAGCGCGGATCGCCGTGGGAGCCGATGTAGCTCTTGGTCTGCTCGTGCTCCAGCAGATACGCCTCGGCCTGCTTCACGGCGCGCATGATCGGCGTGTGGCCGTGGGCATCGCGGTAGACGCCGACGCCGAGATCGACCTTCTGCGGATTGCTATCCTGGTTGTAGGCTTCGATCAGCCCGAGAATGGCATCCCCGGGAACGCGCTCGATCTTCTCAAACATTGGCGTGCACTACCTCGTCGATTCTGGCGGCCATGGTGGTAGGCCGGGCGCGACACGCTAACGTCTCTGCGCATCGCGCTGTCGCCCGGCCTGGCGTGTCTCACAAACTCTGGTCTGGTTCGGCGGCCCCGCGGGCCGCCAGGCTTCATGATGCCACCGCGCCTGCGCCCGCGCCACTCGCTGGCGCTGCCTGGAGCGCTCGCCGGTGCGGCCCGCACCGGGCGCCGCCAGCACTCCGGCTCAGCTGAAGCCGACCACCTCGTGGGGCACGTAGGGGGCTTCCAGCGTGGCGATCTCGTCTTCGCTCAGGGTGATATCGAGTGCGCCCAGCGCCTGGTCGAGATGATGCGCCTTGCTGGCGCCGACGATCGGGGCGGTGATACCGGGCTTGTGCAACAGCCACGCCAGGGCGATCTGCGCCGGCGACACGCCGCGGGCCTTGGCCACCTGGCCCAGCGCCTCGATCACCGGGGCGTCTCGATCCTGGCCCAGGTTCCAGGCGCGCATCTGCTCGTCGCTGCGCGCGCGGGTGGTGGTGCCCTCGCTGTCCACCGCCTTGCTGCCGGCGAGAATGCCACGTGCCAGCGGGCTCCACGGGATCACGCCGACCCCCTGGTCGCGGCACAGCGGCAGCATCTCGCGCTCCTCCTCGCGATAGATCAGGTTGACCATCGGCTGCATGGTGATGAAGCGTGTCCAGCCATTGCGCTCGGCGACGTGCTGGGCCTTGGCGAACTGCCAGGCGTGCATGCTGGAGGCGCCGATATAGCGAGCCTTGCCCGCCTTGACCACCTCATGCAGCGCTTCCATGGTCTCCTCGATAGGGGTGTCGTAGTCCCAGCGATGGGTCTGATAGAGATCGACATACTCCATTCCCAGCCGGCCGAGCGAGGCATCGATGGCGTGGTGGATATGCTTGCGCGAGAGCCCGCGCTCGTTGGGCGAGCGGTTGCCGGTGGGGTTGTAGACCTTGGTCGCCACCACGACCTCCTCGCGCCGGGCGAAGTCGTTGAGCGCCTGGCCCACCACGCGCTCGGACTCGCCGTCGGAGTACATGTCGGCGGTATCGAAGAAGTTGATCCCGGCCTCCAGTGCCTGCTGGATGAAGGGGCGGCTCTGCGCCTCGTCGAGCACCCAGTCGCGCCAGCGCGGCGTGCCGTAGGTCATGGTGCCGAGACACAGCGGAGAGACCTTGAGCCCGGTCTGGCCGAGGCGACGTAGTTGCATGATGCGACTCCCGAGAATGAGCGTACGCCTTCTAACTTAGCAGGTAGCGTAGGGAACGCCGCGCGGGACGCGCTCGGCGGCTGCCTGCGCGGGCGCTTCTTGCCCCTTGGGTGATATTTGAAAATATCTATTTTGATATCTGAGATATCACTTGAGATGTTTAGAAACGACTATCGATGCTTTAGACTGAGTGGGTGCCAAGTCTCACCTGGTGGAGCGTGCAATGATCACTGGTCCTCAAATGCGTGCCGCCCGCGCCCTGCTGGGCATCGATCAGCGCGCCCTGGCGGCGCTGGCGGGCGTCTCGGTACCCACCATTCAGCGTATGGAAGCCAGCCCCGGCACCGTGCGCGGCGTCATCGACAGCCTGACCAAGGTCGTGGAGGCGCTGGAGCGCGCCGGTGTCGAGCTGATCGGCGATGAGGCGATCAGCCATGCCACCGGGCGCGGAGTGCGTCTCAAGACGGCGCCCGGCAAGTCGTAACGCCGCCGATATCACCGCCCACACTCGACTCGAAAGGCCTCGCTCGTCATGAAGCATGTCCGCACCGCCAATGCGCCGGGTTTCGCGGCGCTCTTCACCCCCAAGCTGGTGACCGTCCTGCGCGAAGGGTATGGGCTCGCCAAACTGCGCGCCGATCTGATCGCCGGGCTGACCGTGGCCGTCGTCGCGCTGCCGCTGTCGATGGCCATTGCGATGGCCTCCGGCGCCTCTCCCGCCCAGGGACTTTATACCTCCATCATCGGTGGCTTTCTGGTATCGCTGCTGGGCGGCAGCCGCTTCCAGATCGGCGGTCCGGCGGGCGCCTTCATCGTCTTGGTGGCGGCGACCGTGCAGGCTCACGGCATGGCAGGGCTGCTACTCGCCACTCTGCTCTCGGGGGTAATGCTGACACTGATCGGCTGGCTGCGGCTGGGCAGCCTGATCCGCCTGATCCCCTATCCGGTGACGGTCGGTTTTACCGCCGGGATCGCGCTGATCATCTTCGCCAGCCAGCTCAAGCCGCTGCTGGGGCTGACCTTCGCCGGGCAGGAGCCCGGCCCGCTGCTGGAGAAGTTGCCGGCGATCTGGCAGGCGCTGCCCACGGCCAGCCCTGTCACCATGGCGCTGGCCCTGGCGACCATCGCCACCATCGTACTGGTCAAGCGCTTACGACCGCGCTGGCCGGGCATGCTGGTGGCGATAGCGGTGACCGCGGGGGCGACGGCGCTGCTGGATCTGCCGGTGGCCACCATCGGCTCCGCTTTTGGCGGCATTCCGGAAACCCTGCCGATGCCATCGCTGCCGGCGCTCTCCTGGCACAAGGTCATCGAGGTCCTGCCCAGCGCCGTGGCCTTCACGCTGCTGGGGGCGATCGAATCGCTGCTGTCGGCGGTGGTGGCGGACGGCATGAGCGGGCGCCGCCACCGCGCCAACTGCGAGCTGGTGGCTCAGGGGGTGGCCAACGTCGCCTCGGCACTGTTCGGCGGTATCTGTGTCACCGGCACCATTGCGCGCACGGCCACCAACGTGCGGGCCGGCGCCGTGAGCCCGATCGCCGGCATGCTGCATGCGCTGTTGTTGTTGCTGTTCATTCTGTTGGCGGCCCCGCTGCTGGACTATATCCCGCTGGCGAGCCTGGCCGGGGTGCTGGCGGTGGTGGCCTGGAACATGATCGAGAAGCACGCTTTCGTCAGTCTGCTGCGGGCGTCGCGGGGCGATGCCGCGGTACTGTTGATCACGCTGTTACTGACGGTCTTCCGCGATCTGACCGAGGGGATTCTGGCCGGCACGCTGCTGGGCGCGCTGCTGTTCATCCAGCGCATGTCGCGCACCGTGGGGGCGGCGCAGATGCCCTGGGTGCCGGAGGATGTGGCGGATACGAGCTTCGACTACCGTGACACAGGGCTGTCACCCGCCGATCCCGAGCTGGTGATCTATCGGCTCTCCGGCGCCTGGTTCTTCGGTGCCGCCACCTCGATCGAGTCGATCCTGGCGCGGGTGTCCGACCGCCACCGCGGGCTGATTCTCGACTTCACCGAGGTGCCCTTCATCGATGTCAGTGCCGCCCGCGCCCTGGAGGGCATGCTGAGCGCCTCGCGGCGTGCCGGTATCCGCATGGCGCTGACCGGCACCCACAGTGACATGCGGCGGATGCTGTTCGCCAATGGCGTGCGCCCACCGCTGGTCAGCTACGAACGCTCCATCGAGGCGGCGGTGAACAAATTGCGGCGTGCGTCGGCCGAGACGTAGTCCCGTCAAGATTCAGGCCGGCCAGCACTAGGGCGATCAGGGCATCGGGCGTAGCGCTGGGGGCCGAGGTTGCGCGGCGCACGACGTCAGATCCCGCGCCGAGCGTGCCGTCGACTTGTCGCAGGTGTCTCGCTGTTACCCGGATCGTCATGACCTGAAACCGTAACCTTGGCATAATGCTGCGCTTCACGAGCACCCGCGGCAGCGCCATGGGCGGGTGCGGTTTTTCCTGTCTGGAGTCGACATGACCGCCTGGAACAAGCTGCTGGTCGCGACGACGCGGCTGCTCGATCTGCATGACAGCGCCCATGAGCCGGGTTCGCCCTTCGTCCAGGTCAATCAGGAGCAGCGGCGCGGCCTGCGTGACGGCTACTGGCTCGACCTGGGCTGTCTGCTGCTCGACTACCTGCTCGAGGTGGATTTCGCCACCAACAGTGCCTTCGTCACCCAGCGCCGCTGCCTTTCGCATCTGCGCGGCGAGTACCCGGCGCTGCCGGCGGACGACCTGAGCTTCGTGATCAATCTGCTCGCCACCCCCAGCGAGATCCACTACCGCGAGTGGCAGGCCGGCCCCGCCGATGACGAGCTGGCGCCGGGCGAGCGCAGCGGGCGCAGCACCAAGCGCACCGCGCTGATCGAGAAGCAGGGCCAGACCGGCCAGGTGCGCCTCACCCCGAGCGGACGGCAGGCGGTGACCCTGGCCAGCCAGGTCGAGGACCTGCTCTATTCCGAGTACGACGCGGCCAAGGTGATGGCGGCGCTGTCGCGGGGCGACTACGCCCGGGTGCCCGATATCACCCAGCAGATCCTGATGGCGATCCGCGCACTGACTCAGGAGCTGCGCCGGGTACGCGAGAACCCCACCCATGAAGGCAAGCTGGCGGCGCTGGAGGAGAACGAGCGCCACTACCACAACGCCCTGAGCACGATCCAGAACACTCTGCTCAGCGCCCGTGCTCAGCTCTCTGCCCCCGGGGTCGCCGAGCACTTCGCCCACTGGGCCGAGCAGCAGGAGACGGAGTGGGACCTGCGCATGCTCTCGGGGGCGATCGGACGCGTGCTCAACGCCATCGAGAACCTGTCACGGCGTCTCTCCGAGCTGCTCTCCGATATCGCCGAGGGGCGCATCCAGTCGATGGGGGTGATCGACTTCGCCGGTCTGGCCCAGCGCCTGCTGCTGGCGCCGCCGCCACAGCGCCTGCAGGACGCGGTGGTGGCGCGCATGATGCCGCTGGGCACGCGGGTGGCGATACCCCGGGTGGAGACGCTGCTGCCGTTGGTGGAGACCCGCCGCGCCGAGCGCAGCGGTGCCGCGCTGGTGTTCGACGAGGCCGGCGACCGGCCCGGTGCCGATCCGCTGCTGGCGCGCTATCTCAAGGCGCGGGGCCCGGCGCTGCGCCAGCGTCTGCGCGAAGCGCCGCTGTCGCTGCCCGAGGCGCTGCGCGAGGGCTGGCACCGCTTCGATGACGAAGCGCTCGACTGCCTGCCCCAGCTGCTCAACACCTTCGTCGACACCCAGCTGCTCGACGAGCATCTCAGCGTGGGGATCGACGACACTCCCTTCACCATCGAATTGCCCGACGGGCGCCGGATCGAAGGCGCCGTCACACCGTCGCTGCGCGTGCGCGAGACGACGGTGCCAGACCAGGACGTTTGACTATGAACATGATGGAAATGGGCGAGGTGGTCGCCTATCTGCTGCGCTATCGCACCGCCGAGCGCGTCCCCAGCGGTGGCCGCAAGCGCCGCGCCGCGCGCGATGGCCAGCTCTCCGAGCGCGACGTCTGTGCGCTGATCGACGATGCCCAGGAGAGCGAGCGCGAGGCGCTGCGCGACTTCCTCGCCGGCCAGGGCATGCGGCTCAAGGTGTTCGAGGCCGGGGACTATCCCGGTATCGCGCCGGGCTCGCGCTTCTTCGCGCTGCTGCCGGACCCGGAGCTGGAGCAGCCACCGCTCTATACCCGCGATGCGGTGTTCGAGGCGCTCAAGCTGCGCCAGGAGAGCCGCGCCGAGCTGGCGCTGTGGTATCTGCAGCTGTGGCTGCTGCTGCACACCCTGATCTATACCCGCTTGAACCGTGCGCTCTCCGATGTCAGCCGCTATCAGGAGGCGACCTTCGTCACCCGCGAGCTGGTCGAGCTGGTGCGCGATCAGCTCGAGATCCTGCGCGGGCTGGGCGAGCGTGCCCCGGAGAACAGCCGGGTGCTGCTCGATGAGCGTGGTGAGGATATCCCGCGCCGGGTCAAGGCGTTCATCGATCTGCTGGTGCGGGCCGGGCATCTCGACCTGGTGCGCGAGTCCGGCGACGAGGACGTGTGGCAGCAGACCCTGCTCGGGGCCCTCGAAGCCGAGCAGATCGGCGTGCACCACCTGACCCACCTGATCGAGCTGACCTCCGCCGAGGGCAGCGACGGCGAGCGCTTGCTGGCGCAGACGCCCGACGCCGAGGCAGCTACCCAGCCCAGTGGCGAAGAAACACCGCCGCCGAGCGACGCGCAGGCCCAGCAGCCCGACGCCGAGCAGACACCGCAGCCGAGCGCTGCGGAACAGCAGGGCGCGGCCACCGGGGCGGAAGATGACGCCCCCCGCGCCGAGGAAGACGAGGAGCCGCGCGCATGAGCGTCATTCATCGCATCGAGATCGCCAACCTGCTCAACAAGCACGGCGACATCGCCTCGCCGTGGGAAGCCAAGATGCGCCACCTGCTGATCGACCTGCGCGGGCAGTCGAGCGCGATCAGCATGGAGAACGGTTTCGGCAAGACCACCATGGCCGAGGCGCTGATCGGCATGCTCTCGCGTGACCGCCAGCTGCTCACCCGCACGCGGCGCAAGTGCTCGCCCTCCAAGGTCGCCGGCGAAGCGCGCAGCTGGACCCATCTGCGGGTCGAGTTCCGTGCCCAGCAGGGCAGCACTCAGCAGGACGACATGCTCGCGGTGGCCGGCGAGGAGGTTGCCGGCGAGACCTTCGTCTTCGGCATGTACGGCTACAGCGACGGCAGCGGGCTGGTGTTCTACCACTATCCGGGTCAGCTCTCCGACGTGCCGGTGCACCATATCACCCGCGACGGCAAGCTGGCGCTCTACGCCAACGCCGATTTCCAGAGCCTGATGCGCGCCCACGGGGTCACCCGCGCCACCAACCGCGAAGAGTGGCTGGAGGCGGTCGGGGTGCACATCTCACGGCGCGAGCTGGCCCAGCTGGCGGCGTTCCAGAAGGAGGGCGGGGCCGACAAGAGCCAGATCTTCAACGCGATCAAGCCGCGGGCCGGCGAAAAGGCCGATCAGGCGTTCTTCTACGAGGTGCTGGCGCCGCAGATCCTCTCCGGGGCCACCCGTGGCGAGACCGACGAGGAAGAGGATCTGATCGAGGACGTCATCCTCAACTCCGGCACTCGTATCACCGAGCTGCGTCACCGCCTGGCCGAGGCCGAGAGCGACCAGCAGCGCGCCGACGACAAGGTCGAGCGTCTCGCCACCCTCAACGAGGAGGGCGAGAGCCTGCTCGAGTCGCGGCGTCAGTTGGCCGCGCTCGACGCCTCGCTGCTCGAGGCCGAGCGTCTGCTCGGTGGCCAGGCGCTGGCGCCGCTGCCGGGGCTGCCAGGCCAGCGCGACGGCACCGAGACGCTGGAAGCCGGGGTCGCCGAGGCGACCACCGGGCTGGCCTGGGCGATCGGCGACACCGAACGTCCGCGGGTCTCCACCTGGCTGCTGGCCAAGCTGAGTCGGCAGGCCGAGCGCAATGTGCGGCTGGCACTCTCCGAGCGCGGGGCGCGGGTCGACACCCACCGCCGCCTGGTGCATCTGCCCCAGGCGAGCTGGATCGTGGCGCGGGACATCGGCCATGTCGCCTTCGACCAGGCGCGTGCCTGGCTCGCCGACAGCCACGCCTTCGCTGATGACGCCGCGCGCTACCGCGCCCTGGGTGTGCTCGACGAAGCCGCCGAGGCGTTCGAGGGGCTCGACGGCAACCGCTTCCGCGAAGAGGTGATCGCCGACCGCGAATATCGCCGCTCGCTGCGTCTGGATGCCGAGCAGCTCGACGAGTCTCTGGAGCGCCTTGAGCAGGAGCGCGAACAGCTGGAGTCGCGCCAGCGCGACTTCATCGACAACCAGAGCGTCTACACCCAGGCGCTCGCCGAGGGGCTGTTCAGCGAAGCCGAGCTGGAGACTCCCGAAGCGACCCGTGATGCCACCCGCGAAGCTCTCGAACAGGCGCGCCGCGAACATGCCGAACACCTCGGGCGCATGGGCGAACTCAAGCAGCCGGCGCAGTGGTATGCGGCTTTCGAACGCGAGCACCCTGACACCACGCCGGAAGCGGTGCTGGCCCTCAAGCAGGAACGCCAGGAGACGCTGGAGGCGGAGCTCGGCGAATGGGATGCCCAGGCCGCCAATCTCAACGCTCAGCGCGAGCGTACCCTCGCGGCGCTGCAGGCGCGGCGCGAGCAGCGCCAGCGACTCGAGGGCGAACTGGCGCCGCTGGCCGCCGGACGCCAGGCGTGGCAGGCGTTCAATGCGCAGTGGCCGGAGCACTCGGCGATCGGCTTCTGGAGTGCGCGGCGTAGTGCGCTGAGCGAACACGAGCAGATCCTGGCCGATGCGCGGCGCGAGCTGGCCGATATCGATGCCCGCCTCGAACGCCTGGCGCCACTGGAGGACGCCGCCGAACGCTACCGCCACTGGCACGCCGACGCTGCCCCGGTACACCTGCGCGACACCCTCTACCGCCAGTCGCGGGAGTGTCAGGACCGACGGCATGAACTGAGCCAGCAGCGCAGCGAGCTCGAGCGCCTGGTCCAGGCGCAGGCGGACTTCGGCGACTGCAGCGAGCAGTCGCCGGAGGCGTGGCTCAAGGATGCCAAGGCGCGCTATCCGCGGCTGCTGCGCGAGCGCGATGGCCTCGACGGTGCGATCGAGGCCCGCGAGCGCTATCTGGAGAGCCTGAGCGGGGACCCGCTGGCGCGGCTGGCGGCGGAGAGCGATGCGCAGCGCCTGCTGACGGCAAGCGAGATCGCTTTCCAGCCGCTGCACGAGGTACTGGCCGCGGTCGAGGCCGACACCCAGGTACGCCGGGAGTGGCTGGCCCAGGCCGCCGGGCAGCTGTTCGCGCCGGTGGTCGAGGGCGAGGCGCAGGCGCGAGACGCCGCGCAGTGCTTGATCGACGCCGGCTGCGGGGTGCCGGTCCTCGAAGGGGAGCGGCTGCGTACCACGCTGGCCCGCGGCGAGCTGCCGCTGGGCGCGATCCAGGGCGTGGAGACGCTGGCGGTCAAGGCCGCCCTCGACCCGGCCTATCTCACCGCGCTGCGCGACGAGACCCAGCAGCGCCTCGAGGTCGACCGCCAGCGGCTGTTGGCGCTGAGCGCGGAGATCGAGCGTCTCGACCCGCACGGCGAGCGCTTCGCGCTGGCGCTGCGCGCGGCCGAGGCGGTGAGCCGCGAGGCAGAGGTGGAACTGGCAGCCGTCGAGGAGCGCGAGACCCGGCTCGCCGCTGAACAGGCGGCGCTGACGCCACGCCTCGGCGAGGCGGCGCTGAAGTCGATCGATGACTACCAGCGCTTCCTCGAAGAGGGAGGCGAGGCGGCACTCACCGCGGCGCGCCAGGCGCGTGTCCAGGTCGAGCAGCGGCTCGCCGAGTACACCCCCGAGCGCGAACGTCTGGCGCGGGAGTTCGAGAGCCATGGCGAGGCGTGGCTGGCGGCGGAGCGTTTCGCCAGCGCCGGTGGCGTCGAGCGCCTGGAGGAGATCGATGCGAGCCTCGCCGCGGTGGCCGAGGAAGCGGCGGAACTCGAGGAGACGCTGGCCGAGCTGGCGCTGGAGAGTGAGGCGCTGGACGCACGCCGTGAGAGCCACCGCGAGCAGCTGCGCCAGCTGTTCGCCGACGGCGAGCGCGAGCGGCTGCGCCGGTTGGCGGCGTTCGTGGCCGACGCGGGCCCGGCCTTCATGCAGCAGGCCGAGCAACGCGAGGCGGCGCTGCAGGCAGCCCTGACCGCCGCCAGCCGACGCGCCGACTTCGATTTCGAGCGCATTCGTGCCTTCCTCGACGTGCGCGATGAGAAGGGCGGCAACCGCACCCTGGAGCGCGACATCGGACGGCTCAAGCAGACGCTCAAGGAGACCCGCGACAAGCGCCGCCACAACGGCCGCGAGCAGGAGGGACTGGAGAGCCGTCTGATGCGCCATCAGCAGGCGCTCAATATTACCGACCAGCTCGCCGTGGCCTGGCTCGAGGTGCTGCGCCAGCTGCCCGAGGGCTGGGCCGAGCGCGCCCTGGCCGATGCCGGCGCCGGCTGGCCGGCGGACCACGCCGAGGCCGAACGCCTCGATGCTGCCCTGGCCGACTGGCGGCGCTGGGCGCAGGCCTCCCTCGACCCTGAAGATAGCGATGCCTTCGACCCGGCGGCGTTCGAGACCTGCCAGCAGACCCTGCTCGATGGGCTGGGCGGGCTCAATCTGGGCGAGCGCGCGCGTAACCGCGAGCGCCAGGCCCGCGATGTCACCGCCCGCGAGAAGGCGCTGGCACTGTCGCTGGAGGCGGCGAGCGCCAGCCGGCTATTCAACGAATCCGAGCGCGCTCGTCTGGGCACCCTGGAAGGGGTCAGCCACGAGGCGCTGGAGTCGTTGCGTGGTCTCCACCGTCAGTTGCAGGGGCAGCTCGACGAGCACCGCACCCGGGTGGCCCGGTTGCACACCTCGCGTGAGCAGATCGAGGACACCCTGGTCGAGCGCCTGAGCTCGATCATTATCGATGCCGCCGGCAACCTCGAGATCCTCAAGCGGGTGGCGAGCCGCTCGAGCGATGGCGGTGCCTACTTCGAGGTCAAGGCGGCGCTGATCGCCGACGACGCCGTGCGCGAGCTGATCCAGCAGCTGCTGGCGGATATCGATGCCCATCTGGCGGTGCAGCGGCGGCGCCTGGAGCAGTCCGGCGAGACTGCCCAGAACAAGGGCGGGCGCGACGACGAGCTGACCCGGCAGATCCGCCGGCGCATCTATCGCGGCCTGTTCCAGACGGTGAGCATTCGCATCAAGCACGATGCCATCCGCCCGCATGGACGGCTGTTCTCGCTCAACGAGGATATGTCGGAAGGGCAGCGTGAGGCGGTGTCGCTGATGTGGCTGGTCAAGCTCTCGGAGTTCGCCATCGAGCGCGAGCTGCGCGAACTGCCGGGAACTCAGAAGCGCCGCGCCCGGGCCAGTCGCGAGAGTGTGATTCTGCTCGACGGGCTGTTCTCCAAGCTCTCCCATCGTCGCCTGATCCAGGACTCGCTGGAGTCGCTGCGCAACACCCGCGGGCGCTTCCAGATGATCGGGTTGATCCACAACCCCAACTACGAGAACGACCCGAGCATCTTCCCCACCTATCTGGTGGGTAGCGTGATCGGCGGCCAGCAGGGGCAGGGCGGACACGTCATCGTGCGTGACGGGCGCCAGGTCGCGCCCGAGGAGACCGGGCGCGGTAGCGGCGAGGCGAGCCTGTTCGGCATTCACGTGACCCCGGCGACCGCGGAGTAGCGTCGACGGTGCCTAGGTGCTGCGCGGCCTCGTTGGGCCGCGCTGCGGGCCACTCGGCGGATCAGCGCGGGGCGTCGTAGCGGCCCTGGCGCGAGTGCGAGAATACCACCTGCCACAGCTGCAGCTCGCGGGCGCGGAAAGCCCCGGCGCAGGCGCCCAGATAGTAGAGGAACATGCGCTTGATGCGCTCGTTGTAGTGCTGCGCGATCTCGTGCCAGTGGGCGAGCAGGTTTTCCTGCCAGGCCATCAGGGTGGTGTCGTAGTCCGGGCCGAAGTTCTGCCAATCCTCCATCACCAGCTTGCCCTCGCTGGCATCAATGATTTGCTGCACCGAGGGCAGCACGCCATTGGGGAAGATGTACTTATTGATCCACGGGTCGGCGCTCACCTCGTTGGTGTTGGAGCCGATGGTGTGCAGCATGAACAGCCCACCCGGCTTGAGCAGACGCTCGACGGTGTCGAAGTAGGTGGCGTAGTTGCGCTGGCCGACGTGCTCGAACATGCCGATCGAGACGATGCGGTCGAACTCGCCGTCGAGATCGCGGTAATCCTCCATCAGGATCTCCACCGGTAGTGACGCGCAGCGCTCGCGAGCGAGCTTGGCCTGCTCTTCGGAGATGGTGATGCCGGTCACCTCGACACCATAGTGGCTCGCGGCGTGTTCGGCGAAGCTACCCCAGCCGCAGCCGATGTCGAGGACCCGCATGCCGGGTTCGAGTGCCAGCTTGCGGCAGGCCAGGTCGAGCTTGGCCACCTGGGCCTGGTGCAGCGTGGTCGCCTGTTTCCAGTAGGCGCAGGAGTAGCACAGAGTGGCATCGAGCATGCGTGTGAACAGGTCGTTGCCAAGATCGTAGTGCTCGCGGCCGACGATATAGGCGCGCGCCTTGCTCTGCAGGTTCATGAAGCTCGAGCGCAGTCGGTAGAGCAGCCTCCCGGCGGGGGTGTGGGCGGCATCGCCGAGACCGTGGTGCAGCAGTCGGTGCATCATCTCGTCGATGCGGTCGCACTCCCACCAGCCATCCATGTAGGCCTCGCCGAAGCCGATCGACCCCTGACGCACGATGCGTGAGAACAGATCGGGGTGGTGGACGCGAATGTCCCAGGGCTGGCCGCCATTGAGGGTGACGCCGGAGCCTTCGAGCATCTTTTCGATGGTATGGCGGGCACGCGTATCGGGTAGTGAGACGGGGGCGATGGGCGCATTGCTGGTCATGATCGTTCCTGGCAAAGGTCAGACTGCGCGGCTTGGCCGCACCACGAGAGCGGAGCGTGCATGTGATGAAACCTGCGCTGGAAAGGCTTGAAACAAGACCAGTGACGGCACTTGCCAGCCGGTTTCCCGACTCACCTAAAACGCCCCGATTGATCGAACGATGACGAAGTCAATCGCCGCTGCGCGCGCGCTGTTGCCTGCGAATGCCACGGCGGTGAGGCTGCTTCTCGACAGCCATTGCGTTTTCGCGACACCAATTGCATTGCGTGCTAACGGCTTTGTGTCTTTTGTTAATCCTAGCGCGACTACGGGATTATTCCAGAGGGGTTGGGCAGATTTGTCACTCGGCGGGCGAGCCCTCCCTGGGCATGGGGCCGACGTGGTGACCGCGGCAGTGCTAGGCTCAGGCTGAGCGGGCCGGCCGCGACCGGTGACATCAGTACATTCGGATGAACGACGATATGAGCAGCGATGTGAAAGACGATGTGAATGACGAGAGAGCCGAGTCCTTGCAGGTGATCGTGGATCTCTGCGTGGTGCCCCTGGGCGTCGGGGTCTCGGTATCCGAGTATGTGGCGGCGTGCCAGCGGGTGATCGATGCCTCCGGGCTCGGCTACCGTATGCACGCCTACGGTACCAATATCGAAGGGCCCTGGGATGCAGTGATGGCGGTGGTCAAGGCATGCCACGAGCGGGTTCACGCCATGGGTGCGCCGCGCATCACCACCACGCTGAAGCTGGGTACCCGTACTGATCGCGAGCAGGGGATGGATGACAAGGTAGCGAGCGTCGAGGCGCGCCTGCGCCCGTCGCAGGGGTAGCACGCGTTTTACCCACCGACGGCGCCTCCGCGCTGGCGGCGGACAGAGGCTGGGCCTGGGCGGAGGTTCAGCCCAGGACAAGAATTGGCTTCGAACAAAAAATCGGCCCCGGGGCGAGTGCCCGGGGCCGGGGGCTGACCTATCACTCGCGGCTCAGCGGCAGCGGATGGTCCAGGTCGCCTTGTAGCCGTCGCCTTCCTGGGTGGCTGCCTGCAGTTCAGTATCTTCGTTGACCGTGGCACCCTCCATCTGGGCATTGGCCTCGGCGGCCTTGCGGGCATCGTCGTTGGGCCCGAGGATCTGCTGCTTGACGATCACGAACTCTTCGCGATCTTCGGACTCGCACTGCTCCAGGGCTCGCTCCTTGGCGTTCTCCAGCGCCTCGTCCTGATCGTCGCCGAGGCCGGTGACCACGTACTGCGAGCTGTCCTTCTCCAGCGAGCTGCTGTCGCTGGCGCAGCCGGCCAGGGCGGTCAGCGAGAGGCTGGCGGCGAGGGCGATCAGCAGACGTTTGTCGAGGGTCGGAAAGGCCATGTCACATTCTCCTTGTGCATAAAGTGTCGATACCCATCCGGGTATCGCTAAGGTTGAGTCTAGAAGCTGGCGCCATCTACGCAAGTACCTGGAAAGTCTCGAAAAACGTTGCCAAATGGCGACACTCGAAGCGTCGCGGGAGTGTGCCGATCATGCGCCGGCGCTTGCCGATGTCTCCATGGGCAGCAGCCAGTCGTCGCTGGCAGAGAACAGATGCACGGTGAGCGCGTCCAGCAGCTCGCCGCCGTGACGCCAGAAGTGCCAGTAAAGCGGCACGTCGAGTGGCCGACTGGGGTCGAGATCGACCAGTTCGCCGCGTTCGAAGGCGGCCTGCGCCTGACACTCCGGGATCAGCGCATAGCCGATGCCCGCCAGCACCATGTGCAGCACCCCCTCCGACGACGGACACAGGTGGTGGGGGAAGGGCTCCTTGAACCCCTGGCTGTCGAGGTAGCGCTGCTGCAGGCGGTCATCGGGGCCGTAGAGAATGGCCGGTGCCCGCGCCAGCGCCTGGGTCGAGACGCCCTCGACGAAGTAGCGCTCGGCGAAGCCGGGGCTGGCGGCGACCCGGTAGCGCATGCGACCCAGCGCCCGCGCGCGGGCGCCTTGAACCGGGCGCGCGGTGGCGCAGATGCAGCCGGCGACCTCGCCGTCGCGCATGCGCCGCAGTGCCACCTCCTGATCGTCGACCACCAGGTCGAGCAGCACCCCGCGGCGGTGGCAGAAGTCGCCGATGGTCGGCGCCCACCAGGTCGCCAGGCTGTCGGCGTTGATCGCCAGGCGCAGGCGCTGGGTACCTTCGCCGAGGGCGGGGATGCGGTCGAGCAGATCGTGCTCGAGCAGGCGCACCTGCTGGGCGTGATTGAGCAGCCGCTGCCCCAGCGGCGTGGGCAGCAGGCGTGGCGTACGCACCACGACCGGCTGACCCAGGCGCGCTTCGAGTAGCTTGATGCGTTGCGACACCGCCGACTGGGTCAGATTGAGCTGCTGCGCCCCGCGTTCGAACCCGCCCTGGTCGACGATCGCCGCCAGGGCTTCGAGTAGCTTGTAGTCGAGCATTAGAAATCCTAATGATCCATTAGGGGTTTTAACTTCAATTAATAGAGCATAGCACGCCATTCTGCGGCCCTTCGCTCAGCCCAGGACCCATCGCATGAACCTCTCCCTCGACTCTGGCATGCTCGCCAGCGCGCCGCTGCTCGTCTCGCTACTGCAAGGGCTGGTGATCGGCGCCGGGCTGATCGTGGCGATCGGTGCCCAGAATGCCTTCGTCCTGCGTCAGGGGCTGCGCCGGGAGTATGCACTGCGGGTAGCGGCGATCTGTGCGCTGTGCGACCTGGCGTTGATCGCCGTCGGCGTGGCCGGGTTCGCGCCGCTGCTGGCATCGAGGCCGCTGTTGATGCAGCTGGCGCGCTGGGGTGGGGTCGTGTGGCTCTGCTGGCAGGCGTGGCTGGCGCTGGGGCGGGCACGTTGCCCGCAGGCGCTGGCGCCAGCGGCGGGCGGCGGGGCCAGTGCGCGGCGGGTGGTCCTGGCGACCCTCGGCGTGACCCTGCTCAACCCCCACGTCTACCTCGACACCCTGGTGATGCTGGGGCTGATCGGCAGTCAGCAGGCGAGCCCGCCGGCCTTCGTCGCCGGGGCCGCGCTGGCCTCGCTCATCTGGTTCTTCGGCCTGGTGGGGCTGGCGCAGTGGTTGGCGCCACGCCTGCGCGACCCGCGCTGGTGGTGCGGTATCGAGCTTGGCGTGGCGCTGGTGATGCTGTGGGTGGCGCTGCATCTGGCGCTGGGCTGACGCCGCGATTGATGCGGGCCAGGCCCGCACCGGCGGCGTCGACACGGCGTCGAGCGCTGCCAGGCCTCAACCGATCTGGATGTCGCCGCGGGCATAGCGCACGCCGCGGGCCCGTCGCGTGGCCAGGAAATAGCCCACCGAGAGTGGCCCCACGCGTCCCAGCAGCATGGTGATCCCGAGCAGCAGTTGCCCCGGCAGCGAGATATCGCTGGTGACGCCGCGTGACAGCCCCACGGTGCCGAAGGCGGAGACGCTCTCGAAGGCGAGGTCGAGGAAGCGCTTGTCGGGATCGGTGATGGTCAGCCCGAACAGCGTCAGCACCACCAGCAGCACTCCGGCCAGGGCCACGGTGATCGCCTTGATCACCGTCTCCTGGGGGATCGAACGACCGAATGCAGTGGGCTGCTCGGTGTTGCGGTAGAAGGCGCGGGCGGTCAGCAGCAGCACCACGAAGGTGGTGATCTTGATCCCGCTGGCGGTGGAGCTGGAGCCGGCCCCGATGAACATCAGCACCATGGTCAGCAGGGTCGAGGCGTTGGTGAGCGCACTGGTGTCGAGGGTGTTGAAACCTGCGGTACGCGGCGTGACCGCCTGGAACCAGGCGGCCTGGACACGGCCGAAGATGTCGCCGATGGCGCCCAGCGTCTTGGGATTCGACCACTCCAGCCCGAGCAGAATGGCGGTGGCGATCAGGTTGAGCCACAGCGTCGCCAGCAGCACCACCTTGGTCTGCATGGCCAGGCGCGACCAGCGGCGCTGGCGATAGAGATCGCTGACCACCACGAAGCCCAGCCCGCCAACGATGAACAGCAGTGTGATCACGCCGTTGACCAGTGGGTCATCGACCTCGCCCATGAGACTGTCGGACCAGGTCGAGAAGCCGGCGTTGTTGAATGCCGAGATGGCGTGGAACAGGCTGTTCCACAGGCCCAGGCGCCAGCCGTACTCGGGTACCCAGTGGGCTGCCAGCAGCGCGGTGCCCAGGCCCTCCACCAGCATGGCGAACAGGATCACCAGGCTGACCAGATGGCGCACGTCGCTGAAGGCGATCTCGCCGAGGGCCTCGCGCACCAGGTTCTGCTGCTGGATCGGCAGGCGCGCGCCGATCAGCAGTACCGTCAGCGCGGCGAAGGTCATGAAGCCGAGTCCACCGATCTGGATCAGGACCAGCAGCACCGCCTGGCCGGTGAAGGTGAGGTCATGGCCGACATCGATCACGCTGAGACCGGTCACGGTGACCGCCGAGGTCGCGGTGAACAGCGCCTCGTGCCACGCCAGCGGGCGCACCGCGCTGCCCGGCAACCACAGCAGCAGCGCCCCCAGCGCGCACAGCAGGGCGAAGCCGATCAGCAGCACCTCGGGCGGTGACAGGCGCAGGACGCTGCCGTGGGGCGCCCGACGCAGCGGTTTGACCAGGCGTTGCCAGCGTCTCATCGGCGTGACCCCGTGTGGCGGGCGGCAGCCCGCGGCACGCCACTCATATCTGCTTGCCGATTTCGCGCAGGGCGTCGAGATCGCCCATCAGTACCAGGTTGTCGCCGGCCTGCAGCGTGGTGTCGTCTGAAGGATTCTGGATCACCTCTTCACCGCGCTTGATCGCCACCAGGAACAGCGAGTCCCGGTCGATCGCCAGCTTGGCCACGCTCTTGCAGTTGTCGACCAGCCGTTCGGTGGTCTCGACCTCGACGATGAACTGGCGCTCGCCGAGGCGGATGAAGTCGACCATGGCGTGGTAGTTGAGGCTCTCTGCCACCCGTATGCCGGCATCGTACTCGGGGTAGATGACGCGGTCGGCGCCGAGACGCTTGAGCAGCTTGTAGTGGGCGTCACTGTGCGCCTTGGCCCAGATCTCCTTGGCTCCCAGCTCCTTGACGTGCAGGGTGCAGATCACGCTTGCCTCGAGGTTGCCGTCGACATCGATCACTACCGCGTCGTAGGTCTCCAGCGACAGCTCGGCCAGCGCCTTCTCGTCGGTGAGATCGGCGATCACGGCGTGATCGAGCAGATCCGAGAGGGCATCGACCCGCGACTCGTCGCGGTCGACGCCGAGAATCTGGTTCTGGTGACGCTTGAGCTCGCGGGCCACGGTACTGCCGAAATAGCCCAGGCCGAGAATGGCGAATTGCCGCGACATCGATCACTCCTCGTATCGCCCGCCACGGTGCGGACGCAGACACGCAGCTTGGCACAAGCCGCGGCATCGGCCAAACCGCGACACGCACCACGGCGGGACGGGGCGCGTGGCTGTCGCATCGTCGCCGGGCCGACGGTACAATTCCCGCCGCATTTTCGCAGGCGCGGCCATCGGGACCGTGTCATCGCGCTCCATTCGCTGCCTGGTCCGTCAGGCGCGCTTTGCGTTCGAGGAATCATGACCGACACCGCACCACCCAAGACCCTCTGGCTCGGCCGCTGGGGTTTCGTGCTCGCCGCCACCGGCTCCTCCGTGGGCCTGGGCAATATCTGGAAATTCCCCTACATGACCGGCGAGTACGGCGGCGGCGCCTTCGTGCTGGTCTATCTGCTGTGCATTGCCGCCATCGGCGTGCCGGTGATGATGGCCGAGATCGCCCTCGGCCGCCGTGGTCGCGGCAGCCCGGTGGACGCGATCCGCCGGGTGGCGCGGGAGTCGGGGCGCAGCGGGCTGTGGTCGGCCTTCGGCTGGATGGCGATGCTGTGCGGCTTCATGGTGCTGTCGTTCTACGTGGTGGTCGCCGGCTGGTCGGTCTCTTATCTGTGGAAGGCGGTCACCGGTGGGCTGCAGGCGGACAGCGTCGACGGCATGGCAGCGATCTTCTCGGACAACAACGCCAATCCTTGGAACCTGGGCTTCTGGAGCACCCTGGTGACGATCGCCACCATGGCGATCGTCGGCAAGGGCGTGCAGGCGGGGATCGAGCGCAGCGTGCGCTGGATGATGCCGGGGCTGGTGGTGATGCTGGCGATCATGATCGTCTATGCGCTGTTCAGCGGCGGCTTCGGCGCGGGCTTCCACTTTCTCTTCGCGTTCGATCCGCAGAAGCTGACCGGCCCTGCGGTGCTGGCCGCCATGGGGCACGCCTTCTTCACCCTGTCGCTGGCCTCCGGGGCGATCCTGACCTACGGCGCCTACCTGCCGGCGCAGCAGTCGATCGGCCGCACCACCCTGACGGTGGCGCTGTGCGACACCCTGGTCGCGCTGATGGCGGGGCTGGCGATCTTCCCGGTGATCTTCGCCAACGGCATGGACCCGGCCTCCGGCCCTGGCCTGATCTTCATGAGTCTGCCGCTGGCGTTCGCGCAGATGCCCTTCGGCGGCGTGGTGGAAGTGGTGTTCTTCCTGATGCTGGCGGTGGCGGCGCTGACCTCGGCGATCTCGATGATCGAGGCGACCGTGGCCTGGCTCAACCAGAGCCATGGCATCGCTCGGCGGCAGGCCGCCTGGGGCGTGGGGATCGTGCTGTGGCTGGTGAGCACGCTGGCGATGCTGTCGTTCAATATCGGCGCCGACTGGACCCTGGCCGGCAAGACCGTGTTCGACTGGCTCGACTTCCTCACCTCACGCCTGATGATGCCGCTCGGTGGGCTGGGCACGGCGCTGCTGGCCGGTTTCGTGCTGCGGCGTGAAGTGGTGCGCGAGGAGCTGGGGCTGCCCGTCGGGGCGTTCGCGCTGTGGCAGTTCGTGATCCGCTATGTCAGCCCGCTGGCGATCCTGGTGGTGTTCCTGGATGCGCTGGGCTGGCTGGGCGCCGGCTTCGACCTGCGCTGGGTCGCGGCGATCCTGCTGGTGGCGTTGATCGGCGAGATCGTGCTGGGACGCGCGACCCAGCGTCAGGCGTCTTGAGACAGATCGTTTGAGGCGGACCTCTTGAGAAGCCCTCTGCGCCGCGGAGGGCCCGCGGCGTAGAGGGTGGGCTCGACCGGCGCTGTCAGTCGTCGATCGACCAGGTCACATTGACCCCGGCGTCGATGTCGATCTCGCCGCTGCGGTACTCCGGTGCGCTGCCGGCGCTATTCTCGGCAGCGGCGCGCATCGTCATCATCTGTGGCTTGAAGCTGGGCGCGGTGGTCTCCTCGACGCTGATCACGTCGCCGAGGTCCACATCCAGGGTCTTGGCCATCAGCTTGGCCTTGTCCCGGGCGCGTTCGAGGGCCTGTGCCAGCGCCCGGTCGTCGGCGGCGTCGCTGTCCTTGAGGCCGTAGGTGACGCCATCGAGGGCATCGACCCCGGCCGTGGTGAGGGCATCGAGTACCCGCGGCAGACGGTCCAGATCGTCCAGGGTGAGGGTGATCGGGCGCTCCAGCTGGGTGCGCACCTGCGGCGGCTGGGCGTCGTCGCCACGCTGCGGCGACGCAATATAGTCAGGGCGCACGCTGAGCGAGCCGGCGCGGATGGCGTCACGCGGGATGCCGGCCTTCTCCAGCGTGCGGATCAGCTCGCCGGTGCGCTGCTCGAGCCGCTCACGGGCCTGCTTGAGCGCGGCGGCGTCGCCGCTGGTCTCGCTGCCCTGGGCCTGTGCCGGGGTGCGCTCCCACAGCCGGGCATCGAGGGTCGCGGTGTCGGGGGCGACGCTCAGGGTGGCATTGGCCTGGACGCGCAGTTCATGCGGGCTCTTGTCGGCCAGCGCCGGGGTGGCCAGGCTCAGGCTCGCCAGCAGGCCGACGGCACCCAGGCCGAGGGTGTGCGGTAGGCGACGCGTGAACGGGCGGGCGGCGGTCGGGCGGTAGCGAATCATGGCGTTTCCTTACGGTCGTTGCTGACTTCCAGCGTTTGACTTGCAGCGCTCACGGGGCCGGTGGCAGCAGCTGCCATTGTCGACGCACGCTGGGCTTGGACCCTCATGCTATGCTCGCCAATGCCCATGTCCCAAGCGAGAAGGGCTTCCATGCGCGCTTTTTCCCTAATCATTCGGCGTATCGCTAGCGATCTGCGCTGGCTCGGCGGCCCGTGTCAGGCGCAACGTCTATCTCGTTCACGAAGTCCATGCCTGGCCCGGAGCTTGCCGCGCGTGGCGCTGAGCCTTGCGCTACTCAGCCTGGTCGCGTTGAACCCGATGGCGCTCCCGGCCCAGGCCGAGATCCGGGTGGTCGACGATCATGGCGAAGCGCTGACGCTGGCCGCGCCTGCCCAGCGCATCGTCGCGCTGGCGCCGCATCTGGTCGAGGACGCCTTTGCCGCCGGGGCCGGCGCGCAGCTGGTCGGAGTGATCGCCGGCAGCGACTACCCGGCGGCGGCCCGCGAGCTGCCCCGGGTCGGTAGCTATCGCGGCATTGCGCTGGAGGCGGTGGTCTCGGCGCAGCCGGATCTGGTGCTGGCGTGGGGGAGTGGCACCCCGGATGACCTGGTGCGCCAGCTCCTGGCATTGGGGATTCCGGTCTACCGCAGTGAGCCCCGGCGGCTGGCCGATGTTGCCGGCAACCTGCGCGACATCGGCCTGCTGAGCGGCCATCCGGCGGCGGGGGAGCGTGCCGCGGCGCGCTTCGAGCGTGCGCTGCTGGAGAGTCGTCAGCAGCTCACGCCGGCGCCCCGGGTGTTCTATCAGTTAGGACAGGCGCCGCTGACCACGCTGGCCGACGGTCAGATCGTGACCCGGGTGATCCGCCACTGTGGCGGCGAGCCGCTGTTCGCCCAGGCCCCGGTGCTGGTGCCGGAGATCGGCTGGGAGTCGCTGCTGCTGGCGCGACCCCAGGTGATTCTCGCCGCTGCCAAAGACGACGCCTGGCAGGCGTTCTGGGCCGGGCACACGGCGCTGCCGGCGGTGGCTGCCGGCACCCTGTACAGCCTAGACCCCGACGCGATCAGCCGCCCCGGGCCGCGGCTGGCGCAGGCCGCACGCCAGATGTGCGCGGATCTGGCCGACGCCGCCGCGCGGCTGGCATCCTCCAGCCCCAGTGAGGGGCAGGATCAGTAGGCGACACGATCCGTCGTCGCGGCGATCCCTCATCGATGCTGTGATCAGTAGTCGATGCTTTGATCAATAGTCGATGCTGTGATCAATAGTCGATGCCACGGCGGGCCTGGATGCCGGCATCGAAGGCGTGCTTGACGTCCTGCATCTCGCTCACCGTGTCCGCCATCTCGATCAGCTCGCGATGGGCGTTGCGTCCGGTGACGATCACGCTCTGCTCCGGTGGCCGGTCGGCGATCGCCTGGCGCACGGTGTCGATGTCGAGATAGCCGAACTTGAGCATGTAGGTGATCTCGTCGAGTACCACCAGATAGACCTCGGGGTCGGCGAGCAGGCGCGCGGCGTCCTGCCACACCGCCTGGCAGGCGGCGGTGTCGCTCTCCCGGTTCTGGGTCTCCCAAGTGAAGCCGGTGGCCATGATCGACACCTCGAGATTGGCATCCGCGGCCAGTCGTTCGCGCTCGCCGCACTCCCACAGCCCCTTGATGAACTGCACCACACCGACCCGATAACCGTAGCCCAGGGCGCGGGTCACCGTGCCCCAGGCGGCGGTCGTCTTGCCCTTGCCATTACCGGTGAACACCAGCAGCAGGCCGCGCTGCTGGTCGGCGGCGGCGACCTTGTCGTCGACATGGGCCTTGAGCTTCTGCATCGCGCGCTGATGGCGCTGCTGGCGGTCGGTCATGCTGACTCCTGGTCTGGTCTGGTCTGGCTCTCGGCCGGATAGGTCGGAGCGCAGACGAAAACGACCCGCGTCCCTGGGCTTGGCGGCTTGGGCGAACGGGCGCGGTCGCGTCTACTCGGCAGGCGGCGGCGGATAGCCCAGGGTCTGGGCCAGGGCGGCGGCGTGGGTGGCGATCCACTCCGCCGACAGCGGGCCCCAGTCGTGGATCACGTAGCGGCCACTGAGGTGGCGTGCGCCGGGCGTCTGCTCGAACTCGCAGTGGATATCGAGCTCGCTCAGGGCGGCGAGGGTGTCCTGGGCGGTACGCCGTGGCATGCCGGTGGCTGCCACCAGCGCCGGCACGCTGGTGGCAAGCCCCGAGTCGATCAGATAGGCGACGTAGAGACGGCGGTAGAAGCTGGTACGGGTCTTGCTGAGCGACATGCGCAGGGCTCTGGCTGCGGGTTGTGCGCTCATCCTACGATATGAGCGCGGCGGCGACGAGCCCGCCGCGGTGGGCTCAGCCCGCCATCACCTGCTGCATCAGCGGGCGCTGCTCGCGATACCAGGCGGCGAAGCGCTTGATGCCGCTCTCCAGCGAGACCTGCGGCACATGGCCGGTGGCCTCGCGCAGGCGCGTGGTGTCGGCCCAGGTGCGCTCGATATCGCCCGGCTGCATCGGCTGGAAGTCGCGTGGGGCGCGGGCGTCCAGGGCGCTTTCCAGGGTATCTATGAAGTCGAGCAGGGCCACCGGGTCGCCACGGCCGACGTTGTAGAGCGCGTGCGGGGCGCCGGTGTCGCCGGCGGGAGCGCGGGGCAGCAGCCGCACCAGGCTCTCGACGATATCGTCGATATAGGTGAAATCCCGCGCCATGCGGCCATGGTTGAAGACCGCGATGGGATCACCGCGCAGCAGGCGCGCCGCGAACAGGCACGGTGCCATGTCCGGACGCCCCCAGGGGCCGTAGACGGTGAAGAAGCGCAGGCCGGTGGCGGGCAGGCGGTGCAGGTCGGCGTAGCTGTAGGCCATCATCTCGTTGGCGCGCTTGGTCGCGGCGTAGAGCGACGCCGGCGTATCGACCGGGTCGCTCTCGCGGAACGGCAGCCGCTGTTGACGCCCGTAGACCGAACTGGAGGAGGCATAGAGCAGATGCTCGACCGCGTGGCGCTGGCACACGTCGAGCAGATTGAGAAAGCCGGTGAGGTTGCTGTGGCCGTACTGGTGCGGGTGGCTGACCGAGTAGCGTACCCCGGCCTGGGCCGCCAGATGCATCACATGGGTGAAGCGCTCCCGCGCGAACAGCGCCTCCAGCGCGGCGAGATCGGCGATATCCAGGCGGACGAAGGGGAGCTGGCCCAGGCGTTCGAGGCGCGCCTGCTTGAGCGCCACCGCGTAGTAGTCGTTGAGATTGTCCAGAGCGACCACGCTGTGGCCCTCGGCAGCGAGGCGCAGGGCAAGGTGGAAGCCGATGAAGCCGGCGGCGCCGGTGACGAGAATTTTCATGCGGGGTCCTGAAAAAGGCGGCTGGACACGCCGGCGCTCAGGGCGCCGGCGTGGTGGCGCCACAGAGGGTCGACTGGCCGGCGGGGAAGAGTGCTCGGGTCGGCAGGATATCCAGCGTGCCGCCGCGGTAGTCGAAGCTGTGCACTGCGCTGGCGTCGGCGATATAGCGCCGCCAGTCACGGTCGCGGCCGACGATCCAGGCATCCGGATGAGCCTGGTGGAGCGCGCAGGCGTCCTCGGGCGAGCCGAGGGTGGCGAGCGGATGCTCCAGGCGTCCGGCGAACTGGAAGGTGGCCTGGTAGTTGCCGTCGAAGGCTACCGGCTTGGCGTCCAGCTGCAGCTGGGCGATGAGCTCGCCGGGGCGGGTCACGTCATAGCGCTGCCACAGCGGTGCCAGCATCAGCTGGGCCAGGATCAGCAGCGCGACGCCGCTGCCCAGCGCCAGCCCGCGTGCGGCGATGCTGCGCTTGGCGGGTCGCCAGCGCCACACGATCGCACCCCAGGCGATCAGCGCCAGGCTGCCGAAGAGCGACAGCGTGGTGGCATCGAGGACGCCATGGCCGAACAGCGAAAGCCCCAATCCCAGCGTTCCCAGGGCGATGATCGCGGCTGCCACCGCGCGCACCCGGCGCGGGCGCTCCTCCTCGGGTTGTGCCAGGCGGTCCATCACCATCAACGCCAGTGCCGGCAGCAGCGGCATCAGGTAATGGATCTGCTTGCCGCTGATCAGCGAGAACAGCACGAAGGGGACCAGCGCCCAGATCCACATCAGCCGCTGGTGACGCTGGCGCGGGCGGCGTGGCCAGGCTGTCGGCCACAGCGACCACGGGAACAGCAGCACCGGCAGCCATGGCAGATACCACCACAGCGGGCGGGCATGGGCCATGGAGTCGTGCAGGCGGTCGACACTCTGGCCCCACAGCAGCTCGCGGGCGTAGGCGTGTCCGCCGAGCACTGCGGCGCTCAGCGCCCAGGCGGCGAGCATGGCGATGCCCAGGGCCAGGGCCAGCAGCAGACGCCGGCGGCCGCCTGTGCCCAGCGGCTCGGCGCGCCACCAGCGCAGGCTGAGCAGGATCGGGGCGAAGGTGACGAACACCGCCGGGCCCTTGGCGAGCAGGGCCAGGCCCAGCCAGACGCCGCACTGCAGCGCACGCCGGCGGGTCATGGCGCCGCTCACCAGCGGACTGATCGCGCCCAGCAGGCAGGCGGTGAGCAGGATGTCGAACATCAGCGCGCCGCTGTAGAGATTCCACATCAGCATCGCCATCAGCACCATCGGCGCCACCCGCGCGCGGCTGCCGGCATAGCCCAGACGCCGGGCGATGCGGTAGAGGTGCTGCATTGCCACCAGCGTCGCCAGCGGCGCGATCAGCTTGGGCCACCAGGCGTTGACGCCGAACACTCCCCAGCCGGCCTGGATCAGCCAGAACAGCAGCGGTGGCTTGTCCGAGTAGGGCTCGCCGTTCATCAATGGCAGCACCCAGGAGTGGGCGTGCCACATTTCCCAGGCCACCGACACGTAGCGGGTCTCGTCGATCGGCATCAGCGGACGCGACAGCGCGCCGATGACGGCCAGCGCCCATAACAGGGCGATGGCCAGCGTATCGCGGTAGCGGGCATCCCAGCACAGGGCGGGAAGGCTTAGGCTTTTTTTCAAGGTCGTCATCACGGCTCTGGGCTCTCTACCTGACTCGGCGGCTACTGTGTACGCTGAGTCTTAACGCAATATTACTGTAGCGAGGTTCTGGCACCTGGGCGGGGTCAGCCGGCAGGCTAAGGAAGCGTTAAGCTGGCTGTGACTCAATGAGGGAAACGCTGAATAAATCGCCGAGCGAGATGAAGCGCAAGGCGCCTGGAACGCAGAGCACGAGACATAACTAGGGGTTAGGCGAGTGCTCGAGTACCACGCAACGCAGCGATTCGCTCGTGCAGGCATTTATGCCGTGATTCCTGGGTGTGTGATAGCGTCGCCAGGAGCCTGCCATCGGTTCGCTGGCGCGAGTTCGTGCGGCACGCCGGGCGGACAACGCTCGCCAGACAACGTAAAGGAATGGGACGACGATGCGCGTACTGTTGGTGGAGGACGATCCGCTGTTGGGGGACGGCATTCGCACGGCCCTGATTCGCGAAGGCTACGTGGTGGACTGGCTCACCCGCGGGCGTGAGGCACTCGAGGCGGTCAAGATCGAGCCGTTCTCACTGGTGGTGCTCGACCTGGGCCTGCCGGATATCGACGGCCTGGCGGTGCTCAAGGAGATCCGTCGTCAATCCGCGCTGCCGGTGCTGATCTTGACCGCCCGGGACGCCGTCGAGCAGCGGATCGAGGGCCTCGACGCAGGCGCCGACGACTACGTGCTCAAGCCCTTCGACCTGCAGGAGCTGCTCGCCCGCATGCGCGTGGTGACCCGGCGCGCCGAGGGGCGCTCGACCCAACTGCTGACCATCGGGCGGCTCTCCATCGACGAGTCCCAGCACGAGGTTACCTGGAAGGGCGAGCCGGTGATCCTGGGCCGGCGCGAGTTTGCGCTGCTGCTCGAGCTGGCGCGCCATCGCGACAAGGTGATGTCGCGGCCCAAGCTGGAAAGCCTGCTCTACGGCTGGGGTGAAGAGGTCGGCTCCAATGCGCTGGAAGTGCACGTGCATCACCTGCGGCGCAAGCTCGACAAGCAGCTGATCACTACCGTGCGCGGCATCGGCTATCGGTTGGACAGCCGCGTGGCATGACCTCGATTCGGCGTTACCTGAACTGGGCCCTGGCCACGCTGCTGCTGGTGGTGATGTCGCTGGCGGTGACCGCAGCCTACTTCGTCACCCGCCACGAGATGGAAGAGATCTTCGACGCTCAGCTGAGCCTGCAGGCGCGAATCGTCGCCGGTCTGGTGACCGATCGCACCACCACCGCGGACGAGTACGCCAAGATCGCTGCACAGCTCTCCCAGCCGGGCCACTTCGCGCGCTGGTACGGCAGCACCGGCAATCTGCTCACCGACCTGGCCGCGCCGGCGCTCTACGACCACGAGGAGAAGATGCTCTCGCTGGGGGTGTGGAGCGACAGTGGCCGGCCCATCCTGATGGGCGCGCGCTGGTACGACGATGGCGACAGCAGCAGTTTCCCTGCGCCCGCCAAGGAGGGGCATCGCTGGGTCAGCTACCAGGACCACCGCTGGCGCACTTTCAGCATGCCGATCGCCGGCGGACGCTGGCTCAGTATCGGCCTGCGCGAAGCCTTCCAGAGCGAGCTGTTCAACAAGGTCGCGCTGGGTAATTTCGTGCCGCTGCTGCTGACGCTGCCGATCCTGCTGTGGCTGATGGCACGTCTGATCCGACGCGGGCTGGCGCCGATCGGTGAGCTGTCGCGTCAGGTCGAGGCGCGGGACGAAAAGGATCTGCGCCCGATCCGGGTCGCGGTACCCCAGGAGCTTCAGGCGCTGCGCGGGGCGCTCAACGACTTCATCGAACGGCTAGGGCAGACCCTGGAGCGCGAGCGCCGCTTCACCGCCGATGCGGCCCACGAACTGCGCACCCCGCTGGCGGCGCTGAAGATTCATCTCGATAACGCGCGTTTCGGCGAACCCAGTGCGTTGGACAAGGCCTACAACGGTATCGAGCGGCTGCAGCGGGTGGTCGAACAGCTGCTGCTGCTGGCCCGCCTGGAGCTCGACGAGCAGGGCGGTGTGCCGGAATCGGTAGAGCTATCGGCGCTGGTGCTAGATCTTGCCGCCGAGCTATGGCCGCTGGCGGAGTCGCAGCAGCAGACGCTGGAGATCGTCGATAGCCCGACGCTGCGTCTCGAGGGCAATGTCACCGAGCTGGGGATCCTCATCCGCAACTTGCTCGACAACGCCCTGCGCTATACCCCGGAGGGGGGCCGGGTCGAGGTGGCGATGGGTCAGACCGCGGAGCGCCGGCCCTGGCTATCGATCCGCGACAGCGGCCCGGGAATCCCCGAGTCGCTGCTCCAGGCGGTGACCCAACGCTTCCAGCGCGCCGCCGACCAGCGCATCAGCGGCAGTGGCCTGGGGCTCTCCATCGCGGTCGAAATCGCCGAGCGTCAGCAGTTGAAGATGACGCTGGCCAACCGGCCCGAGGGCGGTCTGGAGGTACGGCTGGTCTGGAATCGCCCGGTGCTCGCGCCTCCCACGCCGGATATGGTGTGAGAAAAGACACTGTGGCGGAGGCTGATATGTTGACCGTTGCCTTCGCGAGCAAGCTCGCTCCTACAGGGGTGAAGTCGGGCTGAGGTGGCGGGGCTATCTCGGTGGCCGTTGCCTTCGTGAGCGAGCTCGTTCCTACAGGGAGCGAATTCGGATGGTGCTGGCCGGTGCGACCTGGGTCGCCGTGCATCCGTTAGCTGTCTCGGATGATCTCCCCGGCCATTGGCCGGGGAGCGGGACTCACAGACGCGGGGCCTTGCCGCTGGGATCGGGCAGGGTGGTAGGGGCGACGAACAGCGGGGCGGCGTTGGGGTCGCCCTGGCACTGGGCCGCAGCGCGGGCCGGGATCAGCCACCAGTCGTCACCGTTCTGTACGCCCATGTCGGTGATCTGGTCACGCGCGATACACGAATAGTCCTTGGCCTGATGCTCCATGGCGAACAGCCAGCGGTCATCGCCCTGCTTGAGCCAGGCGAAGGCGCGCCGGAACTGATCGCTCGTCGGGGTCTTGTCACCGAACTGGACGCTGGGCTGACGCGCCTGGAGCAGGAACTCCTCGTCGAAGTCGGGCAGGGCCAGCCATGCCTGGGGCCCGGTGATCTCAGCGACCTGGGTCATCATGTCGCGCGGCGAGCGGGCGTGATCCTGCAGCGCATAGCCCCAGGTGGACCAGCTGAGCCAGAACAGCGCCAGCCAGCCGCTCAGTGCCCACAGCCCGCGGGCTGGGCGGGTCCAGGCCAGCAGCCCGATCCCCAGCGCCCCGATCACGATCCACCAGGCCCAGGGGTCGACCTGATGGCGTGCCGCTACCCGCGCCAGGGCCGGCAGGCCGAACGCCCCCAGAGCGCCGGCGAGCAGGAGCACACCGGCGAGCAGTGCCAGCACCACGAAGGCGGCGCGGTGCAGGCCGCGGCGGCGGATCAGCCCGGGCAGCAGCGGCGCCAGCGCCATCACCAGCAGCGGCAGCGTGGGCAGCATGTAGACGCCGCGCTTGCCCGGCGAGAGCGAGAAGAACACCACGATCAGGATGACCGCGCTGAGTGGCATCCAGACCCGTGCATCACTGCGCTTGAGGCGATGCCACCAGGCCGGCAGTGCCCACGGCAGCGCCAGCACCAGCGGCATCCAGGCCCACGGCAGTACCTTGACGACGTAGTAGTACCACGGCTCCAGATGGGTCCAGGAGTCGGCGTAGCGCTGTCCGGTCTGCTTGAACAGGATATTGTCGCGGTAGGCGGCGAGTGCCGGATCGCCGCTGAAGCTGGCCATCAGCATCATCGGGATGGCCCAGGCGGCGATGCAGGCGAGCATCACCCCCAGCCCCAGCAGCAGCTCCTTGAGGCTCAGCCGCACCGCACGGCCGCGATAGCCGAACCATAGCCATGCCGGCAGCAGCGCCAGCGGCAGGATACCCACGCCCTTGGTGATCACCCCGATACCCATCGCCGCCCAGCCGATCAGCCACCAGCGTCGGGCCGGCCCGAGCAGGGCATGGCGCAGCAGCCCGTAGGCGCCGAGGGTGGTGAAGAAGGTCAGCATCATGTCGATCTGCGCGGTCTTGGCCTGCAGTACGAACTGGAACGCGGTCAGTAGTGCCAGGCCCGAGAGCAGGGCGACACGCCGCCCATGCAGGCGCCGGCCGAGATCGACCACCAGCAGCAGGGCGCCAAGGGCGCTGAGCGTGGTCGGGATCAGAAAGCCCAGGCGTACCGAGCCGGTCAGCCAGATCGAGAGCGCCGAGGCCCACATGAACACCGGTGGCTTGTCGGGGTAGAGCTCGCCGCCGCGATGGGGGAACCAGAACTGGCCGGTACGCAGCATCTCCAGCGCGTTGAGGGCGAAGCGTGGCTCGTCGGCGGGCCAGGGATCGCGCAGCCCGATACCGATACCCAGCAGCACGATCGCCAGCAATAAAAGCAGCAGCCAGGCACGCCGATAGTGCGCCTGGGAGGGGTCGTCGAGGAAAGATCGCATGGCCTTGGGCATCCGCTCAGGACGAGGGGTGGCTGGGTGTGGCGCTTTCGCGCTTCTCGCGTCGAATCAGCATCAGGTTGCGGATATAGATGATCAGCCCGGCGCCTTGGCCCGCGATGAACACAGGATCGCGCCGATAGAGAGCATAGGCGAGCAGGGTAGCACCACCGCCCAGACTGAAGAACCAGAAGGCGACCGGCACGATGCTGCGACGGGCGCGCTCGCTGGCCAGCCACTGGACGATGAAGCGCGCCGAAAACAGCGCCTGACCGACGAACCCGATCGCTACCCACACCCACTCGGCACTCATGCGCGGGCCTCCCCGTCGATCGGTGCATGCACTGCCCCCGGTGCCGGGCGCTCGGCCACGGCCAGCGGCTCGATCGCTGCGGGCAGGCGGCTGCGCCGGCGCAGCCACATCACCCCGACCATATCGACCAGACCGACCCACAGGCGGTTGTTGAGGCCGTAGTGCGAGGCGCCAGTGCCACGCGGGCGATGGTTGACCGGCAGCGACACGCACTCTCCGCCCTGGGATCGCACCAGCGCCGGCAGGAAGCGGTGCATGTGATCGAAGTAGGGCAGGTTGAGGAAGGCATCGCGGCGCACGATCTTGAGGCCGCAGCCGGTATCCGGGGTGGCATCGTTGAGCAGCGCTGAACGAACCCGGTTGGCGACCTTCGACGAGACCCGCTTGAGCCAGTCGTCGCGGCGATTGGTACGGTGGCCGGCGACCATCACCACATCGCCCCGGGAGGCGCGTTCGAACAGTCGCGGCAGATCGGCAGGATCGTTCTGGCCGTCGCCGTCTAGGGTTGCCAGCCAGGTGCCGCGGGCGGCCCAGGCCGCCTGCCAGACCGACGTGCTCTGGCCGGCGCTCTGCGCATGACGCAGCGGACGCAGGCGCGAATCGGCCGCGGCACGGCGCGTCAGCATCTCCCAGGAGCCGTCGCTCGAGGCGTCGTCGACCACGATCACCTCGTGATCGACCTCCTGCAGGGCGCGGGAGATTTCGTCGAGTAGACCCGGCAGATTGCCGACTTCGTCCTTGGCGGGAATGAGAATCGAGAGCTGTGGCGAATGCATTGACGCTGAGTTCCTGGCGATGGGACTTTTATTGGACGCTCCGTCACGTCACGCCTGCCGCTCCTGGCAGGAGGGCACGCCGATCGTGCGCTGGAGATCCGCCCTTTATGAAAGGCGCGCGATGAAAAAGCAAACGATGGCGCCACATGCGCCGCCACCGGATGTCGAATGGGGGCATGATGGCGAGCGCGTCTTAAAGGAAACTTAAAGCGGATGGTTCATCGTGCCAAAGTGGCGGCGTTATTAGAAGCTCAATGAGGAACTCAAAGAAAAAGATCCTGTTGCCGATGGGGCGGGCGGAAGAGGCGAGTGTCGAGCCCCTGATCGGGGCGCCGCTGCAGTCCCAGGCGGCTGGCGGCGCGGCGGAAGCGCTGCTCGATCATATCGACGAAGATCCCTTCGCCGCGCATGCGATGGCCGAAGCGGCTGTCGTTGCTGGTGCCACCACGCGACTGGCGAATCAGACTCATCACCTTGCCGGCGCGTTCCGGGTAGTGTGCCTCGAGCCACGCCTCGAACAGTGGCGCCACTTCATGCGGCAGGCGCAGCAGGGTCCAGCTGGCGCTGGTGGCGCCAACGTCGGCGGCGCGCTCCAGCAGCGTTTCGATCTCGTGGTCGTTGATCGCCGGAATCACCGGCGCTAGCAGTGCCCCCACCGGAATGCCCGCGGCGGCGAGTTCACGCAGGGTCTTGAGCCGGGCCGCCGGCGAGGCGGTTCGCGGCTCCAGCGTACGCTTGAGCTCGTTGTCCAGGCTGGTGAGGCTGATGAAGACCCGAACCAGGCGCTTTTCCGCCAGCGCCGCCAGCAGTTCGCGATCCCGCAGGATCAGTGCGCTCTTGGTCACCAGAGTGACCGGATGGTGGCACTCGAGCAGCAGCGTCAGCAGCTCACGGGTCGTACCGTACTCGGCCTCGATCGGCTGATAGCAGTCGGTGTTGCCGGAGAGGTTGATCGGCTGGCAGCGGTAGCCGGGTTTGCACAGCTCCTCGCGCAGTCGCGCCGCCATCCCCTGCTTGGCGATCAGCCGGGTCTCGAAGTCGATTCCCGGTGACAGATCCCAGTAGGCGTGGCTGGGACGGGCATAGCAGTAGATGCAGCCGTGCTCGCAGCCGCGATAAGGATTGAGCGAGCGGTCGAATCCCAGGTCCGGGGAGTGGTTCCAGGAGAGCGCGCGGCGCGGCGTCTCGTGCTGGATCTGGGTGGGGATACGTTGGGGCAGCGCTTCCTGCCACCAGCCATCGTCGAAGGCTTCGGTATGGCTCGGTTGAAAACGGTTGTGTGGATTGAAGGTCGCGCCGCGGCCCTTGAGCGGGCCCGGTGATGCGGCGTAGGGATCGCGCGGTGGGGTGGGAGACGACATGACGACTCCGTGATTGGGTGCTGTTCAAACATACAGTATCACGGGGTCGTCACGACGCAAAGCACGGGTCGTGGCTTCAGCACACCCGTACCTGGCAGTGGCCGCCAACGGATAAGGGTGCCATCGGGATGGGCTGTTAAAGCGTCAGCTTGACGCCGGCCTCGACGTAGCGGCCCTGGGTGTTGTAGCCCTCGATTAGGGTGTAATCCCGGTCGAAGGCGTTATCCAGCTTGGCCGAGAGTTCGACCTGCGGCGTCACCTGCCACGCCGTGCGCAGATCCACGATGCCGTAACCGCCGACGGTGGTGTCGCCGTACGGGGCGGTGTAGCGGGTGTCACGACGGTCGCCGGCGGCGCGCAGGGTGGCGCCGTAGCGCCAGTCGCCGAGGGTGTAATCGGCGTCCACGCGGCCGAAGGTCCTGGCCCGACGCTTCAGGCGCTCGCCGCTGTCGCTGTCCTCCGGGTTCTGGTGGGTCAGGCTGGCGCGCAGCGAGAGACCGGCGGAGTGCCAGCCACCGCTCAGCTCGACGCCGCGGATACGCGCACGATCGACGTTATAGGGCACGAAGGCCGGATCGAAGGCGATCAGATCGTCGATGCGATTCTCGAAGGCGGTGACGCGCGCGTTCCAGGCGTCATGCTCGATGGCCCAGAACGCTTCCAGGTTGCGCGAGGTCTCGGCGTCGAGGTCGGGGTTGCTGCCGTAGGGGCCGTAGAGGTCGATCAGGTTGGGGGCCTTGAACGCGGTCGAGTAGACCACCCCGAGGCGCTGGGCCGGCGTCAGATGATAGGCGTAACCGGCACTGCCGGTGGTCTCGTCACCGAAGCGCGAGTCGTCGTCGTAGCGCAGCGAGCCGCTCAGCTCGTGGCGCCCGTACTCGCGCTGCAGCATGCCGTAGAGGCCGTAGTTCTCGCGGCTATCCTTGGCGTAGCGGCCGGCGAACGGGCTGGCCGAGTCGAAGTCGACATGCTCCTGGCGGTAGTCCACCCCCAGGGTGTCGACGCCATTGGCGCGGGTGAAGCTGTGCTGGATGCCCAGCTCGTTGCGGTGCGATTCGGTGACGCTGTAGCGTTCGCCGGCGTAGCGCTCCTCGCGGCGCTCGTCGAAGTGCCCGGCGGTGATCGCCATGTCCCAGTCGGGGGCCAGGGCCAGATCGTAGCGGCCGCCGAAGGTCTGCAGATAGCCGTCGGTACGACAGTCGTTGCTGGCAGCGGTGGCATTCAGCGGGAAACAGTCGTCATAGTCGGCGTCGGTATCCTGGCGCAGCGCATTGAGGCTCAGGCTGGCATGCGGGCCGAAGCGGTGCGACAGCCCCAACTGGCCGCCGCCGCGCTGGAAGCCATCGCGTTCACCGCTGGTGTCGCTGGCGAGGGTGTTGAAGCCGTCGCCGTCGCGCCGGAACAGGCTGGCGTTGAGGCGGGTCTCGGCATCGCCGGTGGAGACGAACAGGTTCTGCTTCTGGGTGTGCTGGTCGCCGGCACGCAGGGACAAGGCTGCCTGGGTACCCTCGCCGCCGCGCCGGGTGAAGATCTGGATCACGCCGCCGATGGCATCGGCGCCGTAGGCGGCGGCGCGCGGGCCGCGCACGATCTCGATGCGCTGGATCGCCTCGACCGGCAGGAACTCCAGACTGGCACCGCCGCTGGTGGCGGCATTGATGCGCACGCCGTCGACCAGCACCAGGGTGTGGTCGGATTCGGTTCCGCGCATGAACAGACTGGTGGTCGTGCCGGGTGCGCCGTTCTGCGTGATCTCGATGCCGGCGCGATTCTGCAGCAGGTCGATCACGCTGTCGGCCTGGCTGCGTTCGATCTCCGCGCGGTCGATGATGGTGGTGCTGGCGAGCACGTCGGCCTGCGACTGTGGCAGCCGGTTGGCGGTGACCTGCACGTCGTCGAGCTGCTGGGCTGCGGCGCCGACGCTTTGCAGCAGCAGGGCCACGGCGACGCCGTGGGCCATGGTGGTAGGACGGTAACCCATGAAAGATGATCCCCAAACGCGTATCGGAACCGTTCTTGGGCGCGGCGCCGAAGGCGTCGCGGGCGGTTCCTCGTGTTGCGATGACGCGATGGGAGGGAATGGCGTGACGAATGTGCCGGCCACCTTGGGCGGCCGACGAACGATGTCGTCACTGGTTCGAGCCCTCCGCATCAACCAGTGAAGAGAACGACGCCGGTCTCCGGACTTACGCGCGGTGATCTTCGATCACCCGACACCGGGCCTTCCCATGAGTGGATGGCGCGCCGCAAAAGTGGGCGCCGCTGCTCACAGTGGCTGGACACAGAAAGTCCGCCGATGTCTGACGCGATTACCGTTGCGGGGGCAGTACGGGGCTCTCACCCGTTTCCCGAACACGTCGCTCTCGACGCGCGGATTGTCGCAGCTTCCTTGTGGCCAGGGAAAGCGCGCCTTCGTGGCCAGGGAAAGGGCGCCGTTCACGAATCGCCTCTGTCGGTCTCCTGCAGTACCAGTTCCACCCGGCGGTTGCGTGCCCGGCCTGCGGGGGTGTCGTTGTCGGCCAGCGGCTCGGTGGAGGCGTAGCCGATGGCGCGCAGACGGTCGCCGTCGATGCCGTCCAGCCGCAGGGCGCGCACCACGGCGGCGGCACGGGCCGCTGAGAGCTCCCAGTTGGAGGGGAACTGCTGAGTGGAGATCGGCACGCTGTCGGTGTGCCCCTCGACCGAGATGGTGCCCTTGAACTCCTGCAGCAGCGGGATCATCTTTTCGATCAGCGCGCGGCCGCTGTCGCTGACGCCCACGGCGCTGGAGTCGAACAGCAGGTGGTCCTGGATGCGCAGATTGAAACCATGCGGGATCGCGGTCACCTGTACCCCGTCGATCTGCGGCAGCGTCTCGTCCACCGGGTCGGGCAGGTCGAACAGCGGCACCGCGAACAGTAGCGGTGTCATCGGCACCAGCGGCGGGGGCGCCGGTCGCGGTGCGTAGAAACCGACATCGCTGGCCACGGGGGCGGCTGTCAGCTGGCGCGGCGGACGATAGAAACCGAGCTGGGCGGGGCTCGGGGCGGCTTTCGGCGGTGCCGGTGCCGGCACCTTGAGCGCCAGCGCGACCTTGGGCAGCGCGGTTTGCTCGGGGGTCGACAGCTGCCCGCCATAGAGCGCCAGCATCAGCACGAAGAAGGTGACCAGCAGCAGCAGCAGGTCGAGATAGCTCATCAGCCAGGAGTCGCTCTCGCTGCCGCGACCTCCCTCGGCCAGGGCGTCATCGTCGAACAGCAGCTCGGCGAAGGGCCCCCGTTCGGTGTAGTCCGTGCTGCCGTTCATGAGGTCGGGGACGAGAGATCCGTGGCCGCGGCCTGGCGCGGGTCACGCATCTCGTCGCGATGTTCGATGCGGTAGGTGTTGAGGGCTTCTTCGATGAAGGCGGGCAAGCGGCGCTTGCTGACCATCATGATGCCTTCGAGGATCACCGTCATCGCCATCAGCCGTGCTTCGGTGCGCCGCTCCAGCTTCACTGCCACCGGCTTGAACACCAGGTTGGCGAGCAGGATGCCGTAGAAGGTGGACATCAGGGCCACTGCCAGCCGCGGTCCGATGATCGCCAGATCGCCGGCCTGGATCACCTCGAGCATGTTGATCAGCCCGACCAGCGTACCGAGCATGCCGAACGCCGGGGCGTAGATCGCCATGGTGCGCAGGATCTGAGCCTCGGTGCGCTCGCGCGCCTTCACCCGCACCATGCGCCAGCGCAGCATCTCGCGAATCTCCTCCTCGCGGCTGTTGGCGATCACCATCTGCATGCCGGTGCGCAGAAAGGGGTTGGTGACGCCTTCCAGGGCGCTCTCGATGGCGCGGATGTTGCCGCGGCTCCAGTGGCGCGACATCTCGACCAGCTGATCGAGATCGGCGTCGAGCTCGCTCTGCTGGGATTCGCGCCGGAAGACCACCGCGATCTGGCGGCACAGGCGCTGCATCTCGGCGAGGGGATAGCTGATGAAGCTGGCGGCCAGGGTGCCGGTGAGCACGATCGCCAGCCCCGGCAGATTGAAGAAGCTGCTCGGGGCCTGAGCGGTGAAGAGCACGACGGTCATCAGCAGCAGCGCACTGGCGACCATGCCGATGAGGGTGGAGGGATTCATGGACGGCTCGCAACCTGGAAACGGGCAGATTGGCATCATAGCCCGTGGCGGTGGCCATCAAAGACGCTAACTGACGCGACTAACGGGCGCTTTTCTGACGCTGTATCAGACGCTGGCCCGACTCGGGTCGGCGTGGGCCTGCTGCTGGCCGGCGTGCTCGATGAAGCGCACCGGGTCGTCGCTGATCACGCCGTCCACGCCCCACTCCCAAAGCTTGTCGAAGGCCACCGGGTCGTTGGCGGTGTAGCAGAACAGCTTGATCTCCTCGTCGGCGATCTCGCGGGCGCGCTTGACCTTCAGCTTGCGCCAGTCCAGGTGCAGGCTGTAGGCGGAGAGACGCTCGGTCTCGCGCCACCAGCGCTTGGGTGCCTTGTCGTCGAGCACCCCCAGGCGCAGGCGATCAGGGTTCGTCTCCAGCGCACGCGCCGCGGTGAGGGCGTGTCGGTCGAACGAGGAGACGATCAGCTTCTCCGGCGCCAGGGCTTCCAGGGTCGGCGGCAGTGCCGCCTTGACCAGCTCGATCGCGTTGCGTCCGCGGGTCACCTTGAGCTCCAGGTTGAGTCCCATGTCGAGACGCTTGAGCAGCGCCAGCATCGCCTCGAGCGTGGCCATGCGTTCGCCGCGGAACTGCTCGCCGAACCAGGCGCCCACGTCGAGCCGCGCAGCGCTGGGGGCATCGAAGCGGAACAGCTTGCCGCGGCCATTGGAGCAGCGTTTGACCCCGGCGTCGTGCCACAGCACCGGGGTGCCATCGCCGAGCAGTTGAACGTCCAGCTCTACCCACCGGCATCCGGCCGCATGTGCGGCCTGCACCGCCGCCAGCGTGTTTTCCGGCGCCCGTGCGGAGAGGCCACGGTGCGCGATATAGCGGGGTCCATCGCCCGGGGCGGGCTGAGGGGACGAACTCTGTGTCATGCGTCTAGGGTCTCCGGTGAGAGGTGGGCGGTGGCCGACCGGCGGGGCGGGTGCAGGTACCAGGGCCGCGCCCCGAAATCAGGCTTGACCTTCGTCCACGCCGCGGCCGGCGTCAAGACGGCGCGCGGATTATTTCCGGGCGGTCTTTCGCGTTGCTCGCTTACACAGCCGGGGAGGGTGATGTCGGCTCGCTCAAAAACAAATGATTCTTATTCGTTGATAGTTATGCATTTCATTTGCAATAATCCGCCGGCGTTCACGGCGGGGTGCTGGCGGGAGCACCTGGCGACCCGACAAGATCGACAACAAGAGGCGAGACATGAGATCAAAGGGAACCGTCATGACCTGGGGCGCACTAGCGACACTGGTGACGTCGCCGGGGGTGATGGCAGACAGTACCGATCAGCAACCGATGGTGGTCACAGCCACGCGCTCGGGTACCGAACAGCAGGACTCCCCGCAGGTGATCCGGGTGATTTCACGCCAGGAGCTGGAGCAGCAGCGACGCATCACCTCCGACTCCTCCGAGATACTCAGCAACCTGCTGCCGGACTATTCACCGCCGCGCCAGAAGATGAGCGGAAGTGGCGAGACCCTGCGCGGACGTACGCCGCTGGTGATGATCGATGGCATACCGCAGTCCAACCCGCTGCGCCCCACGGGGCGCGAGCTGCATACCATCGACTTCTCGATGATCGATCATATCGAGGTGATCAAGGGCGCAAACGCCACCAACGGTCTGGGCGCCGCCGGCGGGGTGATCAACCTGATCACCAAACGCCCCGAGCCGGGCTCGCTCAATCAGCACTTCGAGGCCCAGCTCACCACGCCGACCTCCAAGCTGGATGGCGATACCAACAGCTACCGCACCAACTACGGTGTCAGCGGCAATCGCGGGCCGGTCGACTACCTGTTCTCGCTGAGCTACGAGGATCAGGGGCTGTTCCTGGATGGGAAGGGGAACGCTATCGGCGTCGACAACACCCAGGGCGATCTGATGAACTCCCGTGCCTACGATGTATTCGGGAAGATCGCCTACTGGTTCGATGACGACCGGCGCCTGCAGTTGAGTGTCAATCGCTATCGCATCGAGGGGCAGAACGATTATGTCGGCGTGCTGGGCGATCGCAACGCCGGTGTCCCCACGACCTCGCGCCGCGGCGATCCAGAAGGCTCGGCGCCCTTCAACAGTGTCTGGACCACCGGCGTCACCTGGGACGATTACGATCTCGCCGGCATGCATCTCAATGTGCTGGGCTTCTATCAGGATTACGAGTCACTGTTCGGGGCGACCAACTCCGGCACCTTCCAGGATCCCGCGATTGCGCCGGTCGGAACGCTCTACGACCAGACCATGGCCGAGACCACCAAGTACGGCATCAAGACCTCGCTGACCAAGGAGGGGCTGTGGGATGACCGGGTCAAGCTCACCTTCGGCTTCGACGCCATGCGCGACGATACCGAGCAGTATCTGTGGGGCACCGATCGCACCTACGTGCCGAAGGTGAAATACACCGATCTATCACCGTTCGCCCAGATCGACTTCAGCCCGATCGAGTCGCTGACCTTCTCGGCGGGGGCGCGTTACGAATACGCCAAGCTCGATATCGACAGTTACCGCACGGTGGCCGCCAACAATGGCGTACGGGTCGACGGCGGCTCCCCCGATTTCGACGAGACGCTCTACAACGCCGGTGTGGTATGGCGACCGGTGAAGCACTGGAGCCTGTTCACCAGCTATTCCGAAGGGTTTGCCATTCCCGATGTCGGCCGCGTGCTGCGCGGTATCGACACGCCAGGACAGTCGGTCGACAGCTTCGAGAATCTGCGCCCGATCGTGACCGACAATATCGAGACCGGGGTGCGCTATGACGATGGCCGCCTCAACGCCGAGCTGAGCTATTACGTGTCGTCTTCCGACTATGGCACGCGCCTGACGACCCGTAACGACGCTTTCGTGATGCAGCGAGAGAAGACCGAGATCGAGGGCGTCGAGGCGTCTGTCGGCTATCGATTCAACGACCGGCACAGCGCACGCCTTGCCTACTCCCACATGAAGGGGCGTTATGACAGTGACGACAATGGCACCCTGGATGCCAAGTTGAATGGGCTAAACGTGGCGCCGGACCGGCTGGTCGCGAGCTGGAGTGCCCGTTGGTCTCCGCGCTGGACGTCGTTCGTACAGATCGATCACGCCTTCGACAAGGATTTCGACAGCAGTCGCAATGGCTGGGACACCGACTTCGATGGCTACACCCTGGTCGATGCCGCCGTCGGCTACCGGCTACCGGTGGGGCAGTTGAATCTCGCCGTGGCCAACCTTTTCGACAAGCAGTACATCACCTACTACTCGCAGAGTGCGCTGGACAGTCCCAATGCAGACTATATGAACGAACGCTACTTCGCCGGGCGAGGGCGGACTCTGACCCTGGGCTATAGCGTGGACTTTTGATGCCGACCCCTATCAGCCACGGTGGCGTGCCGAGTGATAATGCGGATTCGCGATGAAACGTCGTGACTTCATGGCCCGGGCGCTGGCACTGGGCGCCATGCCGACGCTGGCGCGAGCCGGCATGGCGCGCCAGCAAGAGGCACGCAGGCCGCACCGTCCGCAGCGGATCGTCACGCTGTTCCAGGGGGCCACCGATACCGCGGTGGCGCTCGGCGTGGTACCGGTCGGGGTCGTGCTGTCATGGCAGGACCCACCGATCTACCCCTACCTGCGCTCGGCGCTGGCCCAGGCTTCGCTCCTGGGGCTGGAGACGCAGCCGAACCTGGAGCGGATCGCACTGCTGGAACCGGATCTGATCGTCGCCTCGCGTTTCCGTCATCAGCGCATCGCTCCGCTGCTGTCGGCGCTGGCTCCGCTGACGATGCTGGAGGATATCTACCACTATCGACATACCCTCGAGACGATGGCGCAGGCACTCGATCGCCAGGCCCGGGGCGAGTACCTGCATCGGGTACTGGCATCGCGCATGGCGGCACTGCGCGCACGACTGCAGCAGCGTTTCGGCGCGCGCTGGCCGTTGACGGTGGCGCTGCTCGATATCAGGGCCGGTGAGATTCGCAGCTATCTGGCACCGAGCTTTGGCGGCTCGGTGCTGACCCAGCTCGGGTTTCGCTGGCCCCGACAGGTCGAGGAGCAGCCCGGGGTGGTGCTGAGACTGGGCGGCGTGGAGAGTCTGCCGGCGATCGATGCCGATGTCTTCTTCCTGCTGCAGCCCCGCGACCGGCCCGCGCGCGAGCACTATGGGCGTCTGCGTGCGCATCCACTTTGGCAGCGGCTGGCGGCGGTGCGTCAGGGACGTGTCTGGCAGGTCGACCCGGTAGCCTGGAGTCTCTCCGGGGGCATCCTGGGCGTATTCGGCATGCTCGATGACCTGGATGCCTGGCTGGATACCAGCGAGGCCTCGGCATGAGCCCGCGCACGATGCTGGCTGTCGCCGGGCTGGCCATCGCCGTAGTGGTGAGCCTGATGGCGGGTGGTCACTGGTCCAGCCCGCTGCAGGTATGGCACGCGCTGTGGTCGCCGTCGCCGACCGATGTCGATGACCTGCTCATTCGCACCACCCGTATGACCCGCACCCTGGTGGCGCTGACGGTAGGCGCAGGGTTGGGCGTGGCCGGCGGTATCATGCAGACCCTGACCCGCAATCCCCTGGCTTCACCCGGGCTGCTCGGCGTCAACGCCGGTGCGCTGCTGGTGGTGGTCTGTCTGGCCACCCTGGGGAGCGGCTTGCCAGGGTGGCTGGCGAGCGGCGGGGCCTTCGCGGGCGCGGCCCTGGCGGCTTTGGCGGTCTGGGCGATTGCCATGCGTCCAGCGGCCCCGAGTGGGCCGCTGCGACTGATCCTGGCCGGTGCCGCGTTGAGTGCGCTGTTCCATGCTTTCAGTCAGGCGCTGCTGGTGATCGATCAGCAGGGGCTGGATGCGATGCTGTTCTGGCTGGCGGGGTCGGTCGCGGCCCGGCCGTTGACGCAGGTCTGGCCGCTGATGCTGGTCACGCTGGCGGTGCTGCTGGCGTGCTGGCCCTGCCTGCGGCAGTGGAACGTGCTGGCGGCGGGCGAGGCGGTGGCACTCGGCGCCGGGGTCTCGGTGTGGCGTCTGCAGCTGATCTCGGTCGTGTGTGTGGTGCTGTTGGCGGGCGCGGCGGTGGCGATGGCGGGCAATATCGTCTTCATCGGGCTGATCGTGCCGCACCTGGCGCGACGTCTGGCAGGGCCGGATCATCGCCACTGGCTGCCCCTGGCGGCGCTGCTGGGGGCTGCGCTGCTGCTCGTCGCGGACGTGATGTCGCGAACCCTCATCCCGCCCCGGGAGGTGCCCATCGGCGTGATGACGGCGCTACTCGGGGCGCCGGTATTCATGGCACTGGTGCGTCGCCAGGGGGGCCGCCATGGGTGAGGCTCGCGTGCTGCGTCTTGGCCGCTTGTCACGGGTCGTCGTCTGGCGAGCGTGGCGCCGGGTGGCGGCGGCACTGCTGGTGGCGCTGCTGATTCTGCTGGCCTCGCTGGCTCTCGGCGAGGCCGCCCTGTCTGCGCCGCAGTGGCTGGCGGCACTGTGCTCGCCCGGTAGCGGCGCTGGCCTGATCCTGTGGCAGCTGCGCCTGCCGCGGGCGCTGTTGGGCGCGCTGGTGGGGGCGGCCCTGGCGCTCTCCGGTTGGTTGCTGCAGCAGGTCATGCGCAATCCGCTGGCTTCGCCGGACACCCTGGGCGTGACCGCCGGCGCCGCGACCTTGGCGGTCGGCTATCTGGTATTCCTGGCCGCCGATGTCGGCAGCGCCTGGATGCCGCTGGCGGCGGCCCTGGGGGCGCTGCTCGCGGTGCTGCTGGTCATGCTGGCAGCCTGGCGGGGAGGCACGACGCCGCTGCGGCTGGTGCTGATGGGCATCGGACTATCGACGTTGCTGAGTGCCGTGACGACGTTCGTGCTGGTGTCCAGTCCGCTCACGACCACACTGTCGGCCTATGTATGGCTGACCGGCAGTGTTTATGGCGGCAACTGGTCCGATGTCGGGTGGCTGGCGGCTTGCTTCGGCGTGGCACTCGTGGTGCTGATGCCATTGGTGCGTCTTGCCTTGCTGGCACCGCTGGACGACGGCTTGGCGGTGGGTATCGGGGTGCGGGTACAGTGGACACGCACGCTGCTGATTCTGCTGGCAGCCGGGTTGGCGGGTATCGCGGTGGCCTGGGGCGGGGCGATGGCGTTCGTCGGACTGGTGGCACCGCATGTGGCGAGACGCCTGTTGCGCCAGCCGGGGGCGGCGCAGATCGCAATGGCGATCGTGGTCGGCGCTAGCATGACGATGGCGGCAGATCTTGCCGGGCGGCTGCTGTTTCCGCCGCTGGATCTGCCCGCGGGACTCTTCGTGGCGGCCATCGGGGCGCCGTTCTTTCTGGGGTTGATGATGAAGCAGGCACGCTGACGCCATGGCGACTCTCTCTGCGAACCGACTCACGCTGGGTTACCAGCGTCAGGCCATCCTGCGCGAGCTGTCGCTCGAGCTGCCGGAAGGGCGCATCTCGGTGCTGGTCGGCAGCAACGGCTGCGGCAAGAGTACGCTATTGAAAGCATTGGCTCGGCTGCTGACGCCGTGGCAGGGTCAGGTCGCTCTCGAGGGCGAGGACATTCGGCAGCGGCCGACCAAGGCGGTGGCCAGGACCTTGTCGCTACTGCCGCAGCACCCGGTGGCACCGGAGGGCATCAGCGTGCGTCAACTGGTGGGGCTGGGGCGTCATCCGCATCAGAGCTGGCTGGCGCAGTGGTCCGAAGGCGATGAACGCGCCGTCGAGCAGGCGTTGTTAAGAACCGGCCTCGATGACCTCTCCGAGCAGCGCGTCGAGACGCTCTCCGGTGGCCAGCGTCAGCGTGCCTGGATCGCCATGGCGGTGGCCCAGGACACGCCGCTGATGCTGCTCGATGAGCCCACCTCGTTTCTCGATCTGACCCATCAGATGGAGGTGCTGGAGTTACTCGTCAGCCTAAACCGCGATGCCGGCAAGACCATTGTCATGGTCTTGCACGATCTCAATCTGGCGTGCCGCTATGCCGACCATATCGTGGCGATTCGCGAGGGCCGCGTTCATGCCCAGGGTCGGCCTCAGGCGGTGATTACCCGGGAACGGGTCAAGGAGATATTCCAGCTCGAATGTCGGGTGATCGAGGATCCGTTCTTCCATACGCCGCTATGCATTCCATTCGGCAAGGGGGCGGCGTGATGATGCCGGCAGCGGCGCGGGACCCGCTGGGACACCTGGAGTGCGCGTCGGTGGCGGCCGAGCACCGCCACTATCTGCATGGGGCCCTGTGCCTCGAGTCGGCGGATGCCGCGGGGGTGTCGGCCCTGTCGGTGGCGGCGTTCTCCGATCCCCTGCGCTGCAATGAACTGCTGGCACGTCTAGGGCCGACTCTCGGTTCCCCCGACCGGCGGACCACCGCCTCGCTGCTGTCGAAGCGCCTGGGTTTTCTGTTCACCGGCGCGCCGCTCTATCTGCTGTCGGTGTGTGATCGTGGGCTCGATCTGGCGCCGGCCAACTGCCTGGTCGATGTCCGTCACGACGGACAGGCGTGGCGTTCGACACTGCCGCTGCGCTCGCTGCGACTGCAGACCTGGTCGCCGGCGGCGCGGGAGCGCTCGCGTCGCCAGTTGCTGACGCAGCTGTTCGCCGGGCTGATCACGCCGCTGTGGCAGACCCTGCGCGAGGTGGGTGGGGTGCCGCCGCGCATGCTGTGGGAGAACCTGGCGGTGCGGGTCTACTCGCTCTACGAACGCCGCCTGGTCGAGCTCGACGGCACGCAGGTCGACGCCGCGGCACGCCAGCGCTGCGAGGCGGACTACCGTTTCCTGCTCGATGCCGACCCCGAGCTGTTCGGCATCGATGTCAACCCGCTGGCGCGTTTCCATCACGCCAAGATCCGCCGCTCGGATGGCGTCGAAGTGCGCTATCGGCGCAGCTGCTGCCTCTATTACCGTGCCGCCTGCCCGGTGGCCTACTGCCAGTCCTGCCCCTTGAGCCGCGCGCGCCCCCGGAGTTGAGGTCGAGGGTAGCGGTGGCGGCGCGCCCGCGGCGATGGAATATGCTAGGCTGCGCGCTTTTGCCTGCCCGCGTCCGCTGGACACGCCAGCGGCGTGTCCCGTCTGTTGTTCTGCTGTCAGCGCGGGTGGGGTCGAGTCGATGCGTGCGGAGAGTCCGATGAAAGTCGTTCATGTGAAGAATCCCGAGAGCCGCGAGGCGTGCCTGGCCCAGCTGTGCGCCAATGTCTATGGCCGTGAGGCGGGTCTGGCACCGCTGGTCACCTTCGCCGGAACCCTGGGTGTGCTGTTCGAGCAGGAGGCCGCACGGCTGTTCGCCCTGACCGACGAGGCACGCCAGGTGCTGAGCCTGGCGCTGGTGTCCGCCGACACCGAGGGGCGCAGCATGGAGCTGGCGATGGTCTCGACACCCCAGGGGGACGGTCACAGCGAGCACAGCGCGCGCCTGATCCGTCTGCTCGCCGAGAAAGCGCCGCTGCGTGTGCTCGCCAGCGACGCCGACGCGGAACGCTTCTTCCGTGACTGCGGCATCACTCGCTGGATCGATGCCGAGGGCGGCATGCGTGTCGGTCTCGCGCCGCGGCATCCGGAGCCGCAGGCGGGGAAACTGCCCGGCGTGGTGCGCTTCGATGGCGAAGGTATCGTCAAGACCTTCAAGGCCGATCCGGAGACCTTCGAGTCCTACAAGCAGCGCTTCGTCGCCGCCCTCGAGCGTTTTCCCCAGAGTGTGATCTGACCCCTTCGAGCGGGCCGAGCACGGGGACATCGGATGGGCCGTTCGCGGCGTATGGCTTGACCCGGCTGGCGAATGGCGCTTGGATGAGGTATTGGACAGGACTGAGGTATCGATAGGGTTTCGGTTCGTCTCGTCCAATACCCCCACGCACGCCAAGTACGCCCAGCTCAACCCGTTTCTCCACAAGGACAGTTCATGGTCAAGCGCATTCAGTTTTCTCGCACCGGCGGCCCCGAGGTGCTCGAGTATGTCGACTTCGAACCGGCGGCACCCCAGGCGGGCGAGGTGCGCATCGAGAACCGTGCCATCGGCCTCAACTTCATCGATATCTACTTCCGCACCGGGCTCTATCCGGCGCCGTCGCTGCCGTCCGGGCTGGGCACCGAAGGGGCCGGGGTGGTCGAGGCGGTGGGCGAAGGCGTGACCCACCTTGCTGTCGGTGACCGCGTCGCCTATGCCCAGGGGCCACTCGGCGCCTACTCGCAGCTGCACGTGCTGCCGGCGGAGAAAGTGGTCAAGCTGCCCGAGGATATCTCCTTCGAGATCGCCGCGGCGTCGATGCTCAAGGGGCTGACGGTGCAGTATCTGTTGCGCCAGACTTTCCCCCTCGAGGGTGGCGAGACGATCCTGTTCCATGCTGCGGCCGGCGGCGTCGGCTCTATCGCCTGCCAATGGGCCAAGGCGCTCGACGTCAAGGTGATCGGCACCGTGGGCTCTGACGAGAAGGCCGAACTGGCCAAGCGCAACGGCGCCTGGGCCACGATCAACTATCGCGAGGAGAACGTGGCCGAGCGGGTACGCGAGCTGACCGATGGGGCCATGGTGCCGGTGGTCTACGACTCGGTGGGCAAGGATACCTTCATCACGTCGCTCGACTGCCTCGCCCCGCGCGGGCTGATGGTGAGTTTCGGCAACGCCTCCGGCGCGGTCGAGGGGGTCAATATCGGCATTCTCAACCAGAAGGGGTCGCTCTACCTGACCCGGCCCAGCCTCCATGGCTACACCGATACCCGCGAGCGGCTGGAGGAGATGAGCCTGGATCTGTTCGACCTGCTCGAGAGTGGCAAGGTCAAGGTGGATATCGCCCAGCGTTTCGACCTGGCCGACGCGGGCAAGGCCCAGGAGGCGCTGGCTGCGCGGCGTACCACGGGGTCGACCATTCTGATCCCCTGAGCCGTGTCGCGATCGTTGGCGAGCGGTCGCCGACGTGACATTGTCGTATGATGCAAAAGCCGGCGGCACCTCTGGGTGCTGCCGGCTTTTTCGCTGCTGCAGGCGGGCTCGGCAGGGAGTTTGCCTACCAAGCCTGGTGCCGGGAGGGCAGCAGTGCACGACAAGGAGTCATACCCATGCAGGATGCTTACTGGGTCTTCGCGGTTCTCTTCCTGACCCTGGTCGCCTTCGTCTGGGGGCGCTTTCGTTACGACATGGTGGCCATGGCGGCGCTGCTGGTGAGCGTGCTGCTGGGGCTGGTGCCCGCCGACGAGGCGTTCTCCGGCTTCGGCCATCCGGCGGTGATCACCGTCGCCGCAGTGCTGATCCTGAGCCGTGGCTTCGAGCATGCCGGCGTGGTCGACTGGATCGCCGAGAAGACGCTCAGGGCCGGCAGCCGTCCGGTCTGGCAGCTGACGGTACTCACCGCGACGGTGATCCTGCTCTCGGCGATGATGAACAATGTCGGGGCGCTGGCGCTGCTGCTGCCGGTGGCGGTGCGCGTCGCCCGCGAACACGACACCTCGCCGTCGTTGTTGCTGATGCCGCTGGCTTTCGGCTCGCTGCTGGGCGGGCTGATCACGCTCATCGGCACGCCGCCCAATATCATCATCAGTGCCTTCCGCGCGGGGCAGGGCGAGGGCCCTTTCAGCATGTTCGACTTCGCCCCGGTGGGCGGCGCGGTGGCGCTGGCCGGGTTCGCCTTCATGATCCTGCTGGGCGGGCGGCTGACCCCGCAGCGTCAGGGCCAGGCCTCCGCCGACGAGCTGTTCGAGACCTCGGCCTATCTCAGCGAGCTGCACGTCAACGAGGACGCCAAGGCGGTGGGTTGGCGCCTGCGCGAGCTGCAGGAGGTGTGCGGCGACCCGGTGCCGGTGCTGGCGGTGCTGCGCGGCGACGAGCGCTACTCCGGCCACCGCTTCTTCGGCCCCCTGGCTGCCGGCGACATCCTGCTGCTGGAGGCGGGCCCGGATGACCTCAAGCTGCTCGAGGACAAGGCCGGGTTGAGTATCAGCGCCAGCGGCGAGGATGACGATGATGCCGAACGGCCGCGGCTCGATGCCGATGAGCTGCAACTGGTCGAGGTGGTGGTGCGAAACGACTCGATGATGATCAATCGCACCGTCTCCCAGCTGCGCTTGCTCAACCAGCACGGCCTGCATCTGGTGGCGGTATCCCGCGACGGTACCCGGCTCAAGCAGCGCCTGCGCGAGGTGCGCTTCCAGCCCGGCGATGTCCTGCTGCTGCAGGGCGACGAGAACAACCTGAGCGAGAGCCTTTCGACGCTGGGCTGCCTGCCGCTGGCCAGTCGCAAGCTGGCGCTGGGGCAGCCGCGTCAGCTCTGGCTGTCGGTGGGCATCTTCGCGCTGGCCATCGTCGCCATGGTGTTCGATCTGCTGCCCGCGGCCATCGCCATGTCGCTGGCGGCGCTGGTCACCCTGGCGCTGGGGGTGCTGCCCCTGCGCGAAGGCTACGACGCGATCGAGGGGTCGGTGATCGTGCTGCTGGCGGCGATGCTGCCGCTGGGCAAGGCGCTGGAGACCAGCGGAGGGGCGCAGATGATCGCCGATGGCATGATGTCCGCGGGCAGCGGCTGGCCGCCGGTGGTTACCCTGGCGGCGCTGTTCGTGCTCACCCTGCTGCTCTCGAACGTCATCAACAATGCCGCTGCGGCGCTATTGATGGCGCCGATCGCAGCCAATCTGGCCAGCGGCATGCAGGTCTCCCTCGACCCGTTCCTGATGGCGGTGGCGGTGAGTGCCTCCTGCGCTTTCCTCACCCCGATCGGGCATCAGTCCAATACCCTGGTGATGGGCCCGGGAGGCTATCGCTTCCGCGACTACTGGAAGCTGGGGCTGCCGCTGTCGGCGGTGGTCACGCTGACCGCCATTCCTCTGATTTTGCTTATTTGGCCGTTATGATGAGCGCCGCTTCCGTCATCCGTGCCGTATCGCGATCCACCCTCGCGACCCGCTTGCCGAGAGACTCGCATCCCATGGTCATTAGTCCCGTTTCCCTGGTGCGCGCCCGCGCGGGCGGCGCAGTTCGCGGTCATCCAGGCTGCGCGAACTCACCCTGCGCTCACTCATCACGTGCTCACTCATCACGCTCTTCTGTGCCGCCGACGTCCCGGGCCGTGCTCGGATTGCGGTCTGTACTCGCCGCGCTCGCTGTGGGCCTGCTGCTGGCGGGCTGTGCCACACCCCAGGGCACCCAGTCGGATGCCGCACCGGCGGCAACCAGCGCTGCCGGCAAGGCTGCTGGCAAGCGCAAGGGTCCGGGTCCGGTGATGACAGACGCGGGTGAGCCTCAGCCGGTGCCCCACCAGCGCCGCCGGGTCGGCGAAGCGACCTACTACGCGTCCTATTTCGAAGGGCGGCCGACCGCCAGTGGTGAACCCTACGACGGCCAGGCGATGACCGCGGCGCACAAGACGCTGCCGTTCGGCACCCGGGTCAAGGTGACGCATCTGAGCACCGGTGACAGCGCCATCGTGCGCATCAACGACCGCGGGCCCTTCGTCGCCGGGCGGATCATCGACCTGTCGCAGCGGGCTGCCGAGAAGCTCGGGTTGATCGACGACGGCACCGCCGAAGTCCAGCTGCAGGTGCTGGAGCCGTAGCCAGCCGAGATCCGCTGTCACCCCGTTCTGCCTGCTCCCAGTCCCCAGAACGCAAAAAGGCCGCGGCCTTTGCGTGTGAGGGATGCCGGGGGCGGCGCCCCCGGCGCACGTTCACGCCGGCGTGGTGTGGGTCTGGCGCTCGTGGCTGGCGTTCGGCTGCTGGTTGGTGAAGGCATCGAAGTCGAAGTCGTCGACCGTCAGCATCTCCAGCACCTCGGCCTCGTGGGCGCGCATGAAGGTAGCGTCCTCTTCGCTCAGCAAGCCCGCCTCGAGACCCGCCTCGATCCACTGCTCGGGGTGCAGCGCGGCTTCCGGCAGTTCGCGCTTGGCCCGCGCCTTGGCCAGCGTGCGGTAGATCTTCTCGGCGCGCTCGGCGTTGGCCAGCAGCGCGTTGTAGCGCGCCAGCGGGTTCTCCTGCTGACCCTCTTCCCAGCTGTCCCAGGTGTTGCGGGTGAGCTTGTGACGCAGCGCGGTGTCGGTGGAGATCGCCTTGGCGATGTCGCGGGTCAGGCTGTCCTGCGGCTTGTGCCAGCGGCGTCCCAGCGGCATCGTCACGCCGGCGAGCAGATGGGCCAGGGCGCGATTGGGGAGGTTCTCGTAGAGCTCCACCAGCGCCTGCTCGGCGCGGTTGAGCAGGAAGCGGCAGCTGTAGTGGAACAGGGCGGCTTCGCCGTCGACCCGGTCGCTGTCGTGCCACTGCTTGAGCACCATCGAGAGCAGATAGAGGTTGGAGAGCACGTCGCCCAGGCGGGCCGAGATCATCTCGCGCTGCTTGAGCTTGGCGCCCAGGCTGGCCATGGCGGCGTCGGCACACAGGCCGAAGGCGGAGGAGAGGCGTGCCACCTCCTGCGCATAGGGCTTGGCCAGGGAGTCGAACGGCACCTCGGCGCGGCCCAGCCCCAGCGCCTGGGTGAAGGCGCGCGCGGCATTGCCGAAGATCAGCCCGGTGTGGCGGAAGAAGAGCTTGTCGAAGGCCGCGAAGTCGTTGCTGTCCTTGGCCGCCAGCTCATCGAGCACGTAGGGATGGCAGCGGATGGCGCCTTGACCGAAGATCATCAGGTTGCGGGTCATGATGTTGGCGCCCTCGACGGTGATCGACACCGGCGTGGCGCTGAAACCGATCCCCAGGTAGTTGCGCGGACCCAGGGTCACGGTACGGCCGCCATGCACGTCCATGGCGTCGATCATCATCTCGCGCTGGAATTCGGTCAGCTGGCTCTTGAGGATCGCCGAGGGCACCGCCGGCTTGACCCCATGGTCGATGGTGTTGGCGGTCTGCATCACGGCGGCCTGGGAGATGTAGGCCTTGGCCGCGAGACGCGCCAGCGGCTCCTGCACCCCCTCCATGTCGGCCACCGCGATGTTGAACTGGCGCCGGATACGCGCGAAGCCGCCGGTCCAGCCCACCGCGTAGCGCCCGGTGCCGGCGGCGCCGGAGGGCAGGGTGATGCAGCGCCCCACGGAGAGGCACTCGACCAGCATGCGCCAGCCCTGGCCGGCCATTTCCAGACCGCCGATCAGGTAGTCGAGCGGGATGAACACGTCCTTGCCGCGGATCGGACCATTCATGAACGGGCTGCCGATCGGATGGTGACGGCGGCCGATCTGCATGCCTTCGGTCTCACGCGGGATCAGCGCACAGCTGATGCCGATATCGCTCTCGCCGCGTTCGAGCAGGTTGTCCGGGTCGAACATACGGAAGGCCAGGCCGACCACGGTGGCGATCGGCGCCAGGGTGATCCAGCGCTTCTCGAAGGTGAGCCTGAGGCCGAGCACTTCCTTGCCTTCGTGCATGCCGCGGCAGACGATACCCACATCGGGGATCGAGGTCGCGTCGCTGCCGGCGCGCGGCCCGGTCAGCGCAAAGCAGGGGATGTCGCGGCCATCGGCCAGGCGCGGCAGGTAGTGATTCTTCTGCTCTTCGGTACCGTACTTGAGCAGCAGCTCGCCCGGGCCGAGCGAGTTGGGCACGCCGACGGTGCTCATCAGGGTCTCGTTGAAGGCGAGCTTCTGCAGTACCGCCGACTGCGCCTTGGCCGAGAACTCGAGACCACCGTAGGCCTTGGGAATGATCATGCCGAAGAAGCGCTCTTTCTTCAGATACTCCCACAGCTCGGGGGGCATGTCGGCGCGCTCGCGGGCGATCTCCCAGGCGTTGCACATGCCGGCGGCGACCGCGCACTGGTGATCGACGAAGGCTTGCTCCTCGTCACTCAGGCCGGGGTTGTCGAACGCCAGCAGGCGTTTCCAGTCGGGGCGGCCGCTGAACAGCTCGCCATCCCAGGCGACGGTGCCGGCGTCCAGCGCCACGCGCTCGGTCTCCGAGACCTTGGGCGCGATCTTCTTGAACACGCCGAACAGGCGCGGCGAGAGCCACAGCCGACGCAGCGGCTTGAGCCCGCAGACGGCGACGCCGACGGCGGCGATCAGCAGCAGGACGCCGATGATCTCGGCATCGAAAACCAGCCCCAGCACGCCGAGAACGGCGAGCACCACGACGGCCGGCAGGGCACCGGCCTCGCGGCGCATGACGACCAGACAGCCGATGATGGCGGCAACGAGAAGCAGCAGTGTGATCATGGCGAACTCCGCAGGAGAAGACGTCAGGAGTGCCGGCCTCGGGTGACGCGGCCAATGGCGCTCCCACAAATTCAGACGAGCGTTTGAATTTGGTTTTCAGACTAGCGGATCCCGGGCCGGCTGGCTAGCGTGGCGAGCCTTATCCTTTTGGGCTAGTCGCTATCCCGCCCTCCGGGGTGGGGCGGGATAGCGCCGTGTCAGGCGTGCTGCTCGTGGCCGAGACGCCGTGGGCGCAGGCGCCGGTGCAGGCGGTCGAGATAGAGATAGACCACCGGCGTGGTGTAGAGGGTGAGCAGCTGGCTGACCACCAGACCGCCGATGATGGTGATACCCAGCGGGGCGCGCAGAGCGGCATTCTCGTCGGTGCCCAGCAGCAGCGGCAGGGCGCCGAGAATCGCCGCCAGGGTGGTCATCATGATCGGGCGGAAGCGCACCAGGGCGGCGTGGCGAATCGCCTCCAGCGGGCTCATGCCCTGCTCGCGTTCGCAGATCACGGCGAAGTCGATCAGCATGATGGCGTTCTTCTTGACCACTCCGATCAGCAGGATGATGCCGATCAGCGCGATCAGGGTGAACGGCGTATCCAGCGCGATCAGGGCGAGCAGCGCGCCGACCCCGGCCGAGGGCAGCGTCGACAGGATCGTCAGCGGGTGAATATAGCTCTCGTAGAGAATGCCCAGCACCAGATAGACGGTGACCAGCGCGGCCAGGATCAGCCACGGCATCGCCTCGATGCCGCTCTGGAAGGTGCCGGCACTGCCCTCGAAGTCGACCTGGATCGCGGTGGGCGGGCGCAGCGCGTCGACGGCGGCGCGAATGCGAGCGGTGGCCTCGCCGAGGGAGACTCCATCCTCCAGGTTGAACGAGATCGTCGCGGCGGCGAACTGCCCCTGGTGGTTGACGCTGACCGGCGTGGTGCTGCGCTCGACATGGCTGAACGCGGAGATCGGCACCAGGGTGTCGTCCTTGCCGCTGACATAGAGTTCACCGATTGCCGCCGGCCCCTGGCGATAGGGTGCCGCCACCTCCATCACCACGTAGCGCTGTTCGTCGGCGTCGTAGAGGCTGGCGATCTTGCTCTGGGCGAAGGCCTGGCCCAGGGCGGTGTCGATGCTGCGCATGTCGACGCCCAGGCGCGCAGCCAGGGCGCGATCCACTACCAGCTTGGCCGACTGCCCCTCGCCGCGATTGTCGCTGTCGATCGCGGTGATGCCGTCGACCCCTTCCATTGCCGTCTGTACCTTCTTCGACCACTGGCCGAGCAGATTCAGGTCGTCGCTCTTGAGCGTGATCTCGTACTGCGAGGCACTGGTCGAGCGGCCGCCGACGCGGATGTCCTGCAGCGGAAACATGAAGGTGCTGACCCCGGGCATCCCCTGCAGTCCGGCCATCAGGCGATTGCCGATGGCCTGGGTCGACTGCGTTCGCTGTGGCTTGAGGGTGATGAAGAGCGTCGCCGAGGCGCCGCCGCGTCCGGGGCCGCGGCTGCCCATGAAGCCGAGCACGCTGGCCACCGCGGGGTCGGCGCTGAGACGTTCGCGCACCTGGCGCAGCTTGTCCGAGGCGGCGTCGAACGACAGCGCCTGGTCGACGCGCATGGTGCCGAGCAGGCGCCCGGTGTCCTGCTCCGGCACGAAGCCCTTGTCGACCGCGACGTAGAGATAGCCGTTGAGCACGATCACCCCGAGCAGCGACAGCAGCGTCAGGCGGCGGTGCTTGAGCGCGATATCCAGGGTGCGCGCGTAGAGATCGAGACAGCGCCGGCCGAACCCGGCGAGCGCGCGCGACCAGCGTGGCTCGCGGCCGCGGTCTGGCTTGAGCCAGCGTGCGCAGAGCATCGGCGTCAGCGTCAGCGAGACCAGCAGCGATACCGCGATGGCCAGCGACAACGTGACCGCGAACTCGTGGAACAGTCGCCCGATGAAGCCGCCCAGCAGCAGCAAGGGGATGAACACCGCCACCAGCGAGACGCTCATGGCGGTGACCGTGAAGCCCACCTCGCGGGCGCCATCCAGTGCCGCCTGTAGTGGCGGTGCGCCGCGCTCGATGTGGCGGGCGATGTTCTCCACCACCACGATGGCGTCGTCGACCAGGAAGCCGATCGAGACGATCAGCGCCATCAGCGACAGGGTGTCGAGGGAGAAGTCGAACACCCGCATCATGGCGAAGGTGCCCACCAGCGAGACCGGGATCACCACGCTGGGAATGATGGTGGCGCGGGCGTTGCGCAGGAAAGCGAACACCACCAGCACCACCAGTACCACCGCCAGCAGCAGCGTCAGCTGGGTCTCGTGCAGTGAAGCCTGGATACCCGGTGCGCGGTCGAGCTCGACGCTGAGATCGACGTCGCCCGGCAGCGCCGCACGGATACTGTCGAGCCGTTCGCGCACCCCGGCGATGGTCTCGATGATATTGGCCCCGCTGGCCGCACTGATCACCAGCAGCACCGCTGGGCGGTCGTTCTGGAAGCCGACGTTGTAGCGATCCTCGACCCCGTCGCGGATCTTGGCGACATCGCCCAGGCGCACCGTGGCGCCGTCCGCGCCGCGCTTGATCACCACCTGGTCATAGTCACTGGCTTCGAGCAGCTGGGAGTGGGTATCGATCTCCCAGCGGTGGTCGATGTTCTGGACGAAGCCGGTGGGCGACTGGGTGGTCGCGGCGCGCAGCGCCCCGGCCACCGCGTCAAGGGTGATGCCGGCGTGGTTGAGTCGACGCGGGTCGAGGGCCACCCGTACCGCCGGCGATGAACTGCCGCCGACGCTGACGTCGCCGACACCCTGGACCTGGGCGATGGGCGGGGCGATCTGGGTATCGGCGAGGCGGTAGAGCTCGCCGGTGGGCAGGGTGTTGGAGGTGACCGAAAGAATCAGTACCGGTGCTGCCGAAGGGTTGAGCTTGCGGTAGCGGGGACGGCTTGTCATGGCGCTGGGCAGCAGCGGCTGGGCATCGTTGATTGCCGCCTGCACCTCCTGGGCGGCGACGTTGATGTCCTTGTCGAGATCGAACTGGACGATGATTCGGCTCGACCCGTTGCTGCTGCTGGAGGTCATCTGGGTGATGCCGGGGATACGCCCCAGCGAACGCTCCAGCGGGGTCGCCACACTCGACGCCATGGTCTCCGGGTTGGCACCGGTCAGGTTGGCGATCACCAGAATGGTGGGGAAGGAGACATTGGGCAGCGGTGCCACCGGCAGCCGCTGATAGGCCAGCGAGCCCAGCATCACCACCGCCAGCGCCAGCAGCAGCGTGGCCACCGGGCGGCGGACGAAGGGCGCCGATAGGCTCATGCCGCGCCCTCGTCGTCTGCCGTGGCCGGCGCGTCCCGCCGCCAGCGCGCCGCCTGGCGGTCGAAGAACAGGTACACCACCGGGGTGGTGAACAGCGTCAGCAGCTGGCTGAAGAGCAGACCGCCGACCATGGTCAGCCCCAGCGGCTGACGCAGCTCGGCACCGTAGCCGCTGGCGAACATCAGCGGCAGTGCCCCGAGCAGTGCCGCACAGGTGGTCATCATGATCGGCCGGAAGCGCAGCAGCGCCGCGGTGTGGATCGCCTGCGCCGGGGCCATGCCGTGTTCGCGCTGCGCCTCAAGGGCGAAGTCGATCATCATGATCGCGTTCTTCTTGACGATGCCGATCAGCAGGATGATGCCGATCACCGCGACCAGGCCCAGGGCGCCGCCGCTCAGCTGCAGTGCGAGCAGGGCACCGATCGCCGCCGAGGGCAGCGTCGAGAGGATCGTCAACGGGTGGATGAAGCTCTCGTAGAGAATCCCCAGCACGATATACATGGTCACGATGGCGGCCAGGATCAGCCACAGGGTGTCGCCGGTGGAGTCGTTGTAGGCCAGCGCCGCGCCGCGATAGCTGAGCGTGGTCTGCGCGCTCAGGTCCTCGCTTGCCGCGGCATCGACCGCGGCGAAGGCCTGCGACAGCGAGTAGCTGTCGGCCACCGCGAACGACATCAGCGCCGAGGGGAACTGGTTCTGACGCTGCAGCGAGAGCGGGGTGGTGGTCTCGTGCAGGCTGACCAGAGTGGTCAGCGGAATGCGCTCACCGTCATCGTTGATCACGTAGAGCCTCGAGAGCGCCTCCGGGCCGTCGCTGTCGGCGTGGTTGGCGGAGAGCACCACCCGGTACTGGCTGGCCTGGGTGAAGATGGTCGAGACCAGGCGCTGGCCGAAGGCGTCGTAGAGGGCGTCGTCGATATCGGCGACGCTGACGCCAAGACGTCCGGCGCGGCCGCGGTCGATGGTCACCTGGAGCTTGCGCCCGGCGTTCTGCACGTCGCTGGAGACGCCGGCCAGCGCCGGCGCCTGACGCAGCCGGGCGAGCAGCTTGGCAGCGTCGGCATCGAGGGTGGCGCGGTCGCCCTGGGTCAGCGCGAACTGGTAGGGATAGCGGCTGATGGTGTCTTCCAGGGTCAGATCCTGGACCGGCTGCAGTGCCACTGTCAGCCCGGGGATGCCGCGGCTCGCCTGGCGCAGCCGGGTGAGCACGGTGTCGAGGTCGTCGCGTGCTCCCAGCGGCTTCAGGTTGATCGTCACCCGGCCGCTGTTGAGGGTGGTGTTGGTGCCGTCGATGCCGATGCTCGAGGAGAGGCTCGCCACCGCAGGATCGGCCAGCAGCCGGTCGATCAGCTGCTGCTGGCGCGTCGACATGGCGTGGAACGAGGTCGACTGGGTGGCGGTGGTGATGCCGCGGATCACCCCGGTGTCCTGGACCGGAAACAGCCCCTTGGGTGTGAACGCGAACAGCAGCGCGGTCACCGCCAGGGTGGCCACGGCCACGCCGAGGGTGAGGCGCTGGTGGCGCAGTACCCAGTCGAGGGCATGCTCATAGCCGCGTGTCACCCGCCCGAACAGCCCCTGGCGGCCGCGGACCAGCGCCTCGTCGTTGCTCTCCGCGACGGCCTCCGGGCGGTGCTTGAGCCAGCGCGCGCAGAGCATCGGGGTCAGCGTCAGCGAGACAAAGGCCGAGATCACGATCGAGATCGCCAAAGTCAGTGCGAACTCGCGGAACAGGACCCCGACCACGCCGCTCATGAAGACCAGCGGGATCAGCACCGCCAGCAGCGATACCGTCAGCGAGAGAATGGTGAAGGCGATCTGGCGCGAGCCCTTGAGGGCGGCGGCCAGCGGCCGTTCCCCCTTCTCGATGTAGCGGGTGATGTTCTCCAGCACCACGATGGCGTCATCGATGACGAAGCCGGTGGCAATGGTCAGCGCCATCAGGGTGAGGTTGTTGAGACTGAAGCCGGCCAGCTGCATGGCGCCGAAGGTGCCTACCAGCGACAGCGGTACCGCGAGGCTGGGGATCAGCGTGGCCGGCAGGTTGCGCAGGAACAGGAAGGTGACCATGACCACCAGGGCGATCGCCAGCATCAGCTCGAACTGCACGTCCTTGACCGCGGCGCGGATGGTGGTGGTGCGGTCGGTGAGCACGCGCACGTCGACACTGCCGGGCAGGGTACGTTCGAGCTGCGGCAACGCGCGCTTGATGCTGTCGGCTACGGCGACCACGTTGGCCCCGGGCTGGCGCAGCACGTCGATCAGGATGGCGCCGTCCTGGTTGGCACGCGCCGAGAGATAGGCGTTTTCAGCCCCTTCTTCGACCTCGGCGACGTCGCCTAGCCGCAGCACGCCGTTGGCGTCGCTCTTGAGCACCAGATCGCGGTAGCCGGCGGCGGAGAGCAACTGGTCGTTGGCGTCGATGGTATAGGCGCGGTAAGGGCCGTATAGGGTGCCCTTGGCCTGGTTGACGTTGGCTGCGGCGATGGCGCTGCGCACCGCGGCCAGATCGAGGCCGTGGGCGGCGAGCTGGCGCGCGTCGACGCTGACCCGGATCGCCGGCTGATGGCCGCCGGCGAGCTTGACCTGACCCACGCCGCTGATCTGGGCGATCTTCTGCGCCATGCGCGTATCGACCAGATCGTAGACCCGGGTCAGCGGCAGGCTCTGGGAGCTCACCGCCAGGGTCATGATCGGCACGTCGGCGGGATTGACCTTGCTGTAGCTGGGCGGGCGCGGCAGATCGTCCGGCAGCAGGGTTTCGGCCTGGCTGAGCGCTGCCTGGACCTCCTGCTCGGCGACCCCCAGATCCGAATCGAGGCCGAAGCGCAGGGTGATCAGCGAGGCGCCGCCGGTGCTGGTCGAGCTCATGTCTTCGAGCCCGGCGATCTCGCCCAGTTGATCCTCCAGCGGCGAGGTGACGTGGGAGAGCATCACGTCCGGTCCGGCGCCGGGGTAGAGCGTGGTCACCTGGATGGTGGGGAAGTCCACCTCCGGCAGCGACGAGATCGGCAGCAGCCGATAGGCCAGGGCGCCGGCGATCAGGATCGCCAGCATGATCAGCGAGGTGGCGACCGGACGCAGAATGAACAGGCGAGAGGGGTTCATGAGCGACTGCCGTCCGCGCCTCCTGCCTGAGCGGCCTTGGCCGCCCCGGCCTGGGTGGCGCTGGTGTCGGCGCTGTCTCCTCCGCTATCACCACGATCTCCGCCACTATCTCCGCCACTCGCTCCGTCGCTGTCTCCGCCAATAGCCGCACCGCTCTCGCTGTCGTCGGTGGACTCTCCCGGCAGGGCGTCGCTGACCACGCGTACCTTGGCGCCGTCGCGCAGGCTGTCGACGCCATCCACCACCACGCGCTCGCCGGCCTCGAGACCGCTGGCGATGGCGCTCTGGTGCCCCTCGCTGGCGCTCACCTCGACGTCGCGGCGGCTGACGCTGTCGTCATCGTTGACCACATAGACGTAGTCGCCGTTCTGACCGGTCTGGATGGCTGGTTCGGGCACGATCACGCGATCGCGCAGGGTCTGCGAGACCAGGCTGACATCGACATAGCCGTTGGGATAGAGCCCGCCACTGGGATTGTCCAGGGTGGCGCGCAGGCGAATGGTACCGGTGGCGCTGTCGATGCGGCTGTCGATGCTGGTCAGGTGGCCGTTGACGACCTGGCCGTCGGGGCCGGTCACGCTGACCGCCGGACGCTCGCCGGCTGCGAGGCGCGCGCGGATGGTGTCGACGTAGCGGCTGGGCAGCGAGAAGATCACTGAGATCGGATCGAGCTGGGTCAGGGTGACGATGGGCTCGCTGTCACCCAGTTGCACGATATTGCCTGGGTCGACGTTGCGAATCCCCACCACGCCGCTGAAGGGGGCGGTGATGCGGGTGTAGTCCAACTGCACCTGGGCGCTGTCGACCGCCGCCTGGTCGGCGGCCACGGTGCCTTCGTACTGGCGTACCAGTTGGCGCTGCTGCTCGAGCTCCTGGCGCGAGACATAGTTGGTGGAGATCAGCTTCTGGTAGCGCGCCAGGTCCTCCCGCGCCGAGGCCAGTTGGGCCTGGTTCTGGCGCAGGTCGCCCTGGGCCTGGGCCAGCGCCGCCTGGTAGTCGCGCGGATCGATCCGCGCCAGCAGTTGGCCTTTTTCCACCCGATCGCCCTCGTCGAATGCCACCTCGGTCAGCTCGCCCTCGACCCGGGTGCGGATATCGACGCTATTGAGCGCGCGCACCGTACCCAGGGCGCTGAGGCGCAGCGGCAGGTCACCGCGGCTAGCGCTGACCGCCGACACCGCGGTGGCGGGGGCGCCTGCGCCGGCGGCTGGGTTGGCCTTGTCCGCCGGGCTCAGGAACAGGCGATAGGCGATCCCGGCGAGCACGACCAGCAGCAGAAGCAGCAGCAACCAGCGCAGCGGATGGCGAGAGCGGTGGGTAGGCGAAGACGACATGGGCGGCGGCAATCCTTGGACGGCGTTCGTGACGAGCCTGCGCCAGAAGCGTAGACGCAAACCGTGACAGGCTAAACAGATTCGCAGTCTAACGGAACAGTGTTCACGAAATGCGCAACCTGACGACGCTGACAGAATCCTCGGCACAGCGATCCTGCGGCCACAAAAAAGCCCGGCCATCGTGGCCGGGCTTTGGGGTAGGGATTTGGGGCAGGGCAGCCGGCTCGCGGCGATATCAGGATGCGCGTGCCGGCGTCTTGCGCGCCGGGGCGCCATCGGCGACATAGTAGTCGACCTCGGCCGGCGGCAGCGGCGTTTTGCCGCGCACGCGGTCGGCCAGCTTCTCCGCGATCATGATGGTGGTGGCGTTGAGGTTGCCGGTGACGATGATCGGCATGATCGAGGCGTCGATCACCCGCAGCCCCTCCAGGCCATGCACGCGGCCTTCGGCATCCACCACGGCGTCGTCGCCGGTGCCCATGCGGCAGGTGCCGCAAGGGTGGTAGGCGGTCTCGGCGTGCTCGCGCACGAAGGCATCGAGCTCGGCGTCGCTCTGCAAGTCAGGGCCGGGGGCGATCTCGCGGCCGCGGAACTCGTCCATCGCCGGCTGGTTGATGATCTCGCGGGTCACCCGGATCGCGGCGCGGAACTCTTCCCAGTCGCGCTCGGTGGACATGTAGTTGAACAGGATGCTGGGCGCGCTCCTGGGGTCACGGTCGGTGAGCTGCACGCGGCCGCGGCTCTCCGAGCGCATCGAGCCGACATGCGCCTGGAAGCCGTGGGCCTCCACCGCGCTCTTGCCGTTGTAGCTGATCGCGATGGGCAGGAAGTGGTACTGCAGGTTGGGCCACGGCTCGCTGTCGTCGGTGCGGATGAAGGCACCGGCCTCGAACTGATTGCTGGCGCCCACACCCTGGCCCAGGAACATCCACTCCGCCCCGATCTTGGGCTGGTTGTACCACTTGAGCGCCGGGTAGAGCGAGATCGGCTTCTTGCACTCGTACTGGATGTACATCTCCAGGTGATCCTGCAGATTCTCGCCGACGCCCTTGAGGTCGTGGACCACCTTGATGCCATGCTTTTCGAGCAGTGCCGGGTTGCCCACGCCGGAGCGCTGCAGGATCTGCGGCGAGGCGATCGCACCGCCACACAGCAGCACCTCACGGCGCGCCAGCGCCTGCTGTGGCTGGTTCTTGCGCAGATAGTTGACCCCGACCGCCCGCTTGTCCTCGAACAGGATGCGATCGGTGGTGGCGTGGGTGACGATGGTCAGGTTGTCACGCTGCTTGGCAATATCGAGATAGCCCCGCGCGGTGGACGAGCGCCGCCCGTTGGGCGTGGTCGTCCGGTCCATCGGACCGAAGCCCTCCTGCTGGTAGCCGTTGAGATCGTCGGTACGCGGATAGCCCGCCTCCACGCCCGCCTCGATGAAGGCCTGGTAGAGCGGGTTGTTGCCGGCCTTGGGCGTGGCCACCGAGAGCGGGCCATCGCCACCATGGAAGTCGTTGGCACCGATATCGCGGGTCTCCGCCTTCTTGTAGTAGGGCAGGCAGTCGAGATAGCGCCACGCCTCCAGCCCCGGGCGCTTGGCCCAGCTGTCGAGATCGAGGGCGTTGCCGCGGATGTAGCACATGCCGTTGATCAGCGACGAGCCCCCCAGGCCCTTGCCGCGGCCGCACTCCATGCGGCGGTTGTCCATGTGCGGCTCCGGATCGGTCTCGAACGCCCAGTTGTAGCGCTTGCCCTGCAGCGGGAAGGCCAGTGCCGCCGGCATCTGGGTGCGGAAGTCGAAGCGATAGTCGGGGCCGCCGGCCTCGAGCAGCAGGACCTTGACCTCGGGGTCTTCGGTCAGCCGAGTGGCCAGCACGTTACCGGCGGAACCGGCGCCGATGATGATGTAGTCGAATTCGCGAGCCTGTTGCATACACACGCTCCTTGAGTCAGCGAAGGGATGAGAGAAGCCGCGGGGGCAGGTGGGGGGAGAGGGCGGGCCTTGATGGCCCGCCTTTTCATCGCCTGGATCGTCGCCTGGACGTCGTCCCGTGTTGTCCACAACGTTGTACTGGGAACGTTGTACTGGGAACGTCGTGCTCAGAACACGGAGGCGAAGGGCCCCATCTCGATCTGCACCGACTTCGTTTGAGTATAGTGCGCCAGCGTCTCGACGCCGTTCTCACGGCCGATGCCGGACTGCTTGTAGCCGCCCACCGGCATCTCTGCCGGGGAGTCGCCCCAGGTGTTGACCCAGCAGATGCCCGCCTCGAGGCGATGGATCACCCGGTGAGCGCGGTTGAGCCCCTCGGTGAAGAGGCCGGCGGCCAGGCCGTACTCGGTATCGTTGGCGCGGCGGATCACCTCTTCCTCGTCATCGAAGGCCAGGATCGACATCAGCGGGCCGAAGATCTCCTCGCGCACGATGCGCATCTCGTCGCCGCAGTCGGTGTAGACCGTGGGCGCCACCCAGGCACCCTGGGCGAAGTCGCCATCGCTCAGGCGCGAACCGCCGATCAGCAGCCGGGCGCCGTCCTGCTTGGCGATATCGAGATAGCTGACCACCTTCTCCAGGTGCTCGAAGCTCACCAGCGGGCCGAAATTGGTCTGCGGGTCGAGCGGATCGCCGGCCTTGATGCGCTCGACGCGCTCGACGATCTTGGCCTCGAAGGCCTCCTTTACCGAACGCTGCACGAACACCCGGGTGCCGTTGGTACAGACCTGACCGCTGGAGTAGAAGTTGGCCATCATGGCGCCGTCGGCGGCGCGGTCGAGATCGGCATCTTCGAACACGATCAGCGGCGACTTGCCACCCAGCTCCATGGTGACGTCCTTGAGCGTCGAACCGGCGGCGGCCGACATCACCTTCTTGCCGGTGCCGACTTCGCCGGTGAAGCTGATCTTGGCGATGCCGGTGTGCTCGGTCAGCATCGCGCCGACGCTGCCGTCGCCGTGCACGACGTTGAACAGGCCATCGGGCAGGCCGGCTTCGGTGAAGATCTCGGCCAGTTTCATCGCGGTCAGCGGTGTCACCTCGCTCGGCTTGAACACCACCGCGTTACCGGCGGCCAGCGCCGGCGCGGCTTTCCAGCAGGCGATCTGGATCGGATAGTTCCAGGCGCCGATGGCACCGATCACGCCCAGCGGCTCGCGCCGGGTGTAGACGAAGGAGTCCTCGCGCAGGGGGATCTGGTTGCCTTCGATAGCGGGGGCCAGGCCGGCGAAGTACTCCAGCGCATCGGCGCCGGTGACCACATCGACGCTGGCGGTCTCGCTGATCGGTTTGCCGGTGTTGAGGGTCTCCAGCTCGGCCAGCTCATCGTTGCGTTCGCGCAGCAGAGCCACCGCCTTGAGCAGGATGCGCGAGCGCTCCATGCCGTTCATGGCGGCCCATTCACGCTGGGCGCTGGCGGCGCTGGCGACGGCCTTGTCGACGTCCGCGGCGCTGGCCTGCTGGACGCTGGCGATCACCTCGCCGGTGGCCGGGTTGACGGCGTCGAAGGTGGTCTCGCCGCTGGCCGGCGTGCGACGCCCGTCGATGTAGAGTGTCTGCGTCTCGAGTCGTGCCATGGTGGTCTCCCTTCGCAGGCGAATGTCTGGTGCGAATGTCTGGTGTGAAATCGAAATCGGGTATCGACGGCCTGGCTCAGGCGTAGTCGGTTGTGCGGCGCTGTGGTGTGTCGAGCTGCTCACGCACGTAGTCATAGGCCAGCTGCCGGGCGCGCTCCACGTCGAGCCCCTCCTGGGCCAGCGCGCCACGCAACCACAGCCCGTCGATCAGTGCCGCCAGCCCGCGGGCCGCATCGCGCGCCTGGCGCTTGGGCAGCACACGGCGGAATTGGCTGCTCAGATTTGAATATAGACGGCGGTCGTTGACCCGCTGCAGCCGCTGCAGATTGGTGTGGTGCATGCTGCTGGCCCAGAACGCCAGCCAGGTCTTCATCACCGAGCGGCTGGTCTGACTGCGATCGAAGTTGCCATCGATGATCGCGTGCAGATGGGCCTGGGCCGGCGCCTCGCCCAGCGCGCGGCGACGCTCGCTCACGGCGCTGCCGAGATCGCCGAGAATGTGGCGCATGCTGGCTTCCAGCAGCCCATCCTTGCCGTCGAAATAGTGACTGATGATGCCGGTGGAGACGCCGGCGTGCCTGGCGATACGGGCAATCGTGGCATCCGCCAGGCCGACCTCGTCGATCGCCTCGAGCGTCGCTTCGATCAACTGCCGGCGACGAATGGGCTGCATACCGACTTTCGGCATAGGGCTCTCCTACTGCAGTCTGAAACGGCGGATACTCGAAGATGGCGCCAAGGCGTGCTTTCGACATCAGGATAGCGGCATTATGCGATTTTTTTATTGAACGGTCAATCAACAAAAAGTACGCTATTGCAGTTTGGAATGAAAATGGCATCATTCGATAATTGCGGGTTATCAATGCCGGCGATCATCGACAGTAGACATACAACAGCAGAAAAGTCGTCCGGCAGCAGCGGGGCATGGCTTGGCCGCAGGCCAGTGCTGGGTCGTGGCCGCAGCGCGCGATGGGGATTCCGCGTCTGGCCGGGCGGCATTTTCGTATCAGGGAGATCTTGCATGAAACGACAGTCGCTACTGCTGGCCCTTGCCGGTGCCAGCCTGAGCCTCAGCGCCGCTTCCCAGGCGGCGGTGCCGGAAAGCTGCCAGAGCGTGCACTTCGCCGAGGTCGGCTGGACCGACATCCAGGCCACCACCGCGCTCACCAGCGTGGTGCTGGAGGGGCTGGGCTATGAGCCGTATTCCGACACCGTCTCCGTCCCGGTCGCCTATGCCGGCATGAAGAACGGCGATTTCGATGTCTTCCTGGGCAACTGGATGCCGTCGATGGCGTCGATCAGTGACCCCTACATCGAGCGCGGCGAGGTCGAGCGGCCGCGGGCCAATCTGGAGGGGGCCAAGTACACCCTGGCGGTACCGCAGTACGTGCTCGATGCCGGGGTTACCTCGGTCAAGGATCTGGATGCCCACGCTGATCAGTTCGGTCACAAGCTGTTCGGCATCGAGGCCGGCAACGACGGCAACATGATCATCCAGAAGATGATCGATGACGATGCCTACGGCCTGGGCGACTGGCAGCTGGTGGACTCCAGCGAGGCCGGCATGCTCGCCGAGCTGAAGGCGCGCACCCGGAGCAAGGAGTGGATGGTGTTCCTCGGCTGGGAGCCGCACCCGATGAACACCAACTTCGATATGGGCTATCTGTCGGGGGCCGATGACTACTTCGGGCCTGACTACGGCGGGGCCACGGTCTACACCAATACCCGCGCCGGCTACTCTGACGAGTGCACCAACGTCGGTCAGCTGCTGAACAACCTGAGCTTCACCCTGGCGATGGAGAACCAGGTGATGGGCGCGATCATGGACGATGGCAAGAACGAGAAAGACGCGGCCCGAGCCTGGCTCAAGGCGCATCCGGACACTCTGACGGCATGGCTCGAAGGTGTCACCACGGTGGACGGCCAACCGGGCCTGCCGGCGGTCAAGCAGTCGCTGGGACTCTGAGCCCGCGCGGCTGATGACACCGTTCCCGGACCGCTGCGGTTCGGGAACGGTTGCCACCCGGGCAAGGGTTTGCGATCAAGGGCTTGCGGTCTCGGTTCGACACCGGTATAGTGCGCCACCGTTGCCTTACGGCAACCACCCCGGATGGCTACGTAGCTCAGCTGGTTAGAGCACATCACTCATAATGATGGGGTCCCCTGTTCGAATCAGGGCGTAGCCACCAACTCCCTCTCGCGGTATTCGATTTTTCCCCCTCTGTACGTATCGTGGTCGTTTTGGGTCACGATGTTTGGGTCACGATGTCTCGATCGTGTCCGCTCGCCTGTCCAGTGTCCGCTCGTCGGTCACTTCAGTCCGTCGGTCACTTCAGTCCGTTGATCCCTGATCTCCGGTCATCACAGTCTGACGCTGCTGCGCCGCTAATGCCGTAACGCTGCCGTGAGAACCGCGGTTGTCTTGTTTCCGCCGACTGGCCGTCGTGGGTTTTCGCTTCCCGTGCGCCTGATCTCGACGGGAAGCGATGGCCCAGGGCCGCCTCGCGGGCCGATGTCGGCACGCCGGCGGCTCACGCTTCACGCCTGCAAGCACTCCCCCAGCCGCTGCATGAACGCCTCACCCTGGGCGAGTTGCTCTTCACTGATGAACTCGTCCGGCTGGTGCGCCTGGGTAATGCTGCCCGGGCCGCAGATGATCGCCTCGAGCCCGGCGTTCTGGAACTGGCCCGCTTCGGTGGCGTAGGCCACCGCTTGCGTCTCCCGCTCGCCCAGCAGGCGCTGGCAGAGGGCGATGGCATCGCGGTTGTCGCTGCCGGCGAGGCCGGGCACAGTGTGCGTCAGCGGTGTGGTCTCGATGGCGAAGCGTGCGTCGCGGGCCTTCAGCTCCTGCTCCAGGCTTTGGCTGAAGGCGTCGAAGCGCGAGAACACGGCATCGAAGCCCTGCTCGGGCAGGTGGCGGATCTCCCACTCGAAGCTGCACTCCCGGGCCATGATGTTGATCGCGGTGCCGCCCTGGATACGGCCGACGTGGAGGCTCGAGTGGGCGACGTTGAAGTCGGCGTTGGTCTCTCCCTCGCTGACCATCTCGGCCATGATCTCTTCGATCCGCGTGACCAGGCGGGCCGCGACATGGATCGCCGAGATGCCCTGATCGACCTGGCTGGAGTGGGACTCCACACCGTGCACCACGGTCTTTAGCGAGGTGATGCCTTTCTGCTGCGTCACCGGCTGCATCAGCGTCGGCTCGCCGACTATCACCACTGCCGGTCGCGGGAAGTCCGCCACCAGGCGCTCGATCATGCGCGGTGCGCCGAGGCAGCCGATCTCCTCGTCGTAGGAGAATGCCAACCATACCGGCTTGGACAGCTCTGTTGCCGTCCACTGTGGCACCGCTGCCAGGGCGCAGGCGATGAACCCCTTCATGTCGCAACTGCCGCGGGCGTAGAGCTTGCCGTCACGGGCAGTCAGGGTGAATGGGTCAGTGCTCCACGGCTGGCCATCCACCGGCACCACGTCGGTATGCCCGGAGAGCACCACGCCGCCCTCGACCGCCGGGCCGATACGCGCGAGCAGGTTGGACTTGCTGCCGTCGTCGTTCTCCACGCGCCAGCTCTCTACGCCGTGGGCGGTGAGATAACGCTCGATGAACTCGATCAGCGCCAGGTTGGAGTGGCGTGAGACGGTATCGAAGGCGACCAGCTCGGCGAGCATCTCGGTCGCGGTGTAGTGGGTACGGGGGGTGTGGTTGGTGCGCTCGGAAGGTGTAGTCATGGGTCTCTCGTCTCTTCGTTCTGGTGGCCGCCGGCGCGCTGGCTGAGCGCAGTCAGTTCGCCCATGTAGCGCTCGGCGGCCTGCATGTGGGCATACATCACGGCCTCGGCGCGCTCGGCGTCGCGGGCGTGAAAAGCGTCGATCAGTTCCAGATGATAGTCGTGGCCGTGGTAGTTGATATCGACCCCCGCCAGCGCCGGGTCGTGGTGCTGGGCTGCCACCACCTTCAGCAACAGGCCGTTGAGGAACTCGATCAGAAACCGCAGCAGCGGGTTGGGCGAGACCGCGGCGAGCAGGTTGTGAAAATCGAGCTCGTCCTCGCGTTCGGCGACACCGCGCCCCGCCTGGCGCTGGCTGCAGCAGCGCCCGGCGGTGGCGCTCAGACGAGCCAGGGTGGGCGCGTCGAGCAGCGGGGTGACTTCGCGGGCGAGCATCGGCTCCAGCAGTTTGCGCAGGGCGTAGATGTCCGCCACCGACAGGTCGCGGCTGAAGCAGAAGTTCCACAAAAGCTCGTTGGCGGTGGATGCACTCACCTCGGTGATACTGGCACCGCCACCGGGACCGCTGCGGATCCGGATCAGGCCCTGGGTCTCGAGCGACTTCAGCGCTTCGCGCAGGGTCCATTTGCTGGTGGCCAGGCGCGCGCTCAAGGCGGCCTCGCTCTCCAGCCGGGCGCCAGGCGGCAGCTCGCCGGAGAGAATGCGCTGGCGCAGCCCCTCGGCGATCTGGTCCGACCGTTTTCGGCTCACGCCGGCCCCCAGCCGATCGCCACCGCGAAGGCGAGCACCAGCCAGCTGAGCAGGAATACCTGGATCAGCAGCGGGAAAAAGAAGCGTACCCAGCGGTCGTAGGGCACACGGGCGATCGCCAGCATCGCCAGGGTGCCGCCGGAGGTGGGTACTACCATGTTGGTCAGCCCGTCGCCGACCTGAAAGGCCAGGATCGCGGTCTGGCGGGTCATGCCGATGAGGTCGGAGAGCGGGATCATGATCGGCATGGTAGCCATGGCCTGGCCGCTGCCGGAGGGGATGAAGACGTTGATCACCGAGTGCACCAGAGTCATCGCCAGGGTCGAGACCAGCACCGGCAGGCTGGCCAGTGGCTCGGCCAGGCCATGGACGATGGTGTCGCCGATATGGCCTTGCTCGATCATCACCTGCAGTGCGCGGGCCAAGCCCACCAGCAGCGCGCCACTGGTCACCGAGGCCGCCCCCTCGAAGAAGTACTGGTTGATGCGTGAAGGGGAGAGCTTGGCCATGGCGCCGATGGCCAGCGCCATGGCCACGAACACGCCGGAGATCTCGTTGATGTACCAGCCATGGGCAAAGACGCCGTAGAGCATGATCGCCAGGCCGACGACGAAGGTGGCGAGGACGCGGATATCGGCAGCACGCAGGCGGTAGCTCTCGACCGGTTTGTCCAGGCTGCCTGAGCGATCGTCGCGGTCAAGCAGCGAAGTTTCGGCATCCGCCCGCACGCGTTTCAGATAGCGGCTGGTGTGATGCGCCAGCAGTGCCAGCGCGCCCACACAGAGCACGGTGCGCAGCCCGGCGCCGGAGAACAGTGGCAGCTGTGCGATCTGGTCCGAGACGCCGACGGTGTAGACGTTGATCGGCGAAGTGGCGAAGCCGATCCCCACGCCGCCGAGGGCGATGGCTGTGCCGACCAGACGATCGCCGCCCATGGCCAGGCCGAGCAGCACCGCCAGGGGGATCAGCGCAATGTTGTTCTCATAGCCCACGGCCACGCCGAGTGCGCCGAAGACGAAGGTCATCAGCCACACCAGGGCGCTGGGGCGCTCGCGACCCAGGCGCCGGACCAGGGTGCCGACCAGATTCTCCAGCGCGCCGGTCGCCTCCATCACCCGAAACAGCCCGCCACCGATGAACACGATCACGATGACGCTGGCCGCGGCGATCATGCCCAGCGGGATGGCGTGAAAGATCTGCAGCACCGAGGGCGCTGGCTGGTCGATTAGATGAAAGGTGCCGGGGATCACCGCGCTGCGCCCATTGACCTCATGGCGCTCGTAGGTGCCGGCAGGGATGATCTGCGTCAGCAGCCAGACCACGCAGAGCAGGCAGAAGATCAGAATGGCTGGGTGCGGAATGCGCTGGTACCAGGGCTTGCGGGTCGAGGTATCGCGTGCCGTCATGGGCACCTCCTGAGAGATTTTGTTGTTGTCGTCGCTCTCCGCCGGGCTGCATGTCGGTACCGTGCGGCCGGTCGGGGAGTGCTATTGATTATAATGAATAGACGCTAAGCCGGATGGGCAGGGGTGTCAACGCGACGAGCGGAGGTTGCCGCTCGCGCCACGTCTTGCCTGTGGCGGGCGCGGCGCAGGCAGCCGGGGCAGGGCGAGAGGCCTCTCGGCGGGGCGTGTCGAGGTGGGCGCTCTCTTCGGTCGCGTGCCCAGCACATTGATTGCGTTGAGAAATTCAGCGCCAGGAATTCTCACCCGCTGTGCGATTCACCCTTGACGCCTCGAATCCAGTCCGTATACTACGCCGCGTGCTGACAGATGTTCCCCGATAGCTCAGTTGGTAGAGCAAATGACTGTTAATCATTGGGTCACAGGTTCGAGTCCTGTTCGGGGAGCCAACAGCCAGCACGCGATGAATCCGATCCCCGATAGCTCAGTTGGTAGAGCAAATGACTGTTAATCATTGGGTCACAGGTTCGAGTCCTGTTCGGGGAGCCATCATCGCCCCACATTGCCGGTAACATATCGATCCCCGATAGCTCAGTTGGTAGAGCAAATGACTGTTAATCATTGGGTCACAGGTTCGAGTCCTGTTCGGGGAGCCATCGATAGGCAAGAAGATTTCCGCTAAGTAGCGCCACCTCTGCATTCATCCCACATTCCGTCGGATGAGGTGCAGTTATGCGCGTTTCAGCAACGGTTTGTTCTAAAGGCGGTGTCGGCAAGACCACCACGACAGCCAACCTCGGTGGCCTTCTGGCTGACGCGGGTCTCCGGGTTCTCCTCATAGACCTGGACACTCAGCCAACCCTCTCTTCTTACTACGAACTGTCACAGCCCGCCCCTGGTGGGGGCGACAGAGCTGGTCGATCTTGACCGGATCATTTCTCGTACCGCTTTTTCCACTCTCGACATCATCGTCTCCAACGACTATCGGAACCAGCTGCAGCAGCTATTGCTCAATGCATCGCATGGTCGCTTCCGCTTGGTCGACCTTCTTGAACGCTTCGCCGGCGGACGGCGCTCGCTGCCTTACGCTGCACAGCCGCAGCTCAACAGCGCGGCTGAGCAAGTCTTCCTCCGTGCCGTGACCCGCGCCGTGGGCTCGGACGCGATGATCGCCTGCAAGGTCCGCATCGCCGACGTCCTTCAGGTTCGCCTTCGTAAGCGTCACCCGCGCGATCAACGCTGGTGGCGGTACTTCCGCCTGATCAGTTCCAAACACGTCGACATCGTGCTGTGCGAGCCTCTGGGTGGGCGGATTCTCGCGGCGATAGAGCTGGATGATCGTAGCCACCTGCGCCGTGATCGCCGCCGGCGCGATCGCTTCGTGGATGACGCCTTCGCCTCCGCGGGCGTGCCGCTGCTGCGATTTCCCGTACAGGGGCGCTATGACCCCGAGGCGATTCGCGATCGCCTGAAGACATGCCTGGGCACCTCACCGCTTCAGCTTGAAGGATCATCTGAATGACAACCAACAACGTCGTGGCGCTGGATGCTCGCCGGTGCACACTTCATCTGCTGCCCGTGCTGCAGATCGACCCGTTCGATCAGGTTCTGGCTCAAAACATCACGCTGTCCGTCACGGCGAGCTGGCGCGAGGTGCCGATCGTTCCCGAAAGCGGTTGGCGTATCGTCCAGCCGTACCCGAACCCACTCTACTTCGTCGGCGGCTCCGATGAGTGCCGCCTGGGGCACTTCGTCGAGCTGCCCGAAGGGCTGAAGGGCGGTGACGTGGTTTTTCGCTGGACCGTCGAAGCGGCCGGCATGGCGCCGGGGCGCATCGAGGTCACCCATCAGTTCGACCTCACTTTCGATGCGGGGCCGGGCCGTACCTGGTCGATGGACATCGGTAACTGGTGGCAGCAGAGCGGGTATGCCGCTGACACCCACTCCACCCCTGAGATCGGCCGGAACCGCTTCTCGCGGCTCACACAGCGTGGAATCTCCCCGACTCGGCGCGCGCATGTGGTGGAGGTGCTGCGGGGCGGTTGGCGGCTGGTCACGATCCATGAATCCCTGGCGCTACCCGCGGTGACGCTGGGGGACTGCTGGACGGTGGCCACCTATGGTGGCGAGTCTGCGGTCAAGAGCCTGGAGGCCCTGAGATGAAAGCGATGCTGGCCAGCCTGCCGTTGCTAGCGCTTTTGGCGCCCATGCCTTTGCTCGCCAGTACCGGGGCTGCGGGGACGCAGATCCCCTCCGCGCTGAGGGCGCTGGTGATCAACGGCAACTCGGTCACCCCCGACTCGGTTCGTGCCGTAGAGATCCAGGGGCCGCTCTATGAGGTCCGGCTGCGTAGTGGCGAGATCTTCTACAGCGATGCCCAGGGTCGGCGGATGATCGTCGGCACGCTCTACGATAACGCGCCCGATGGCCTCACCGACGTCACTGAGCAGCACAGCCGTCAGGATCGTCTGGCACAGCTGAAGGCATTGCCGCCGGAGAGCACCGTGAGCTTCCCGGCCCAGGGCGAGGAGGTAGGGCAGATAACCGTCTTCACTGACACGACGTGCCCCTACTGCGAGAAGCTGCATCAAGAGATCGATCAGCTGACGGCGGCCGGGGTCGCCGTTCGCTACGTGCCGTTCCCGCGCGCCGGCAGTCAGTCACCAGCCGCTCGTCAGCTGGCTCAGGTCCTCTGCGCGGAATCACCCACCGAGGCCATGGACCGCGCTTTCCAAGGCGAGGCGCTGACGGACCAGCCCACCCAGCGTTGCCAGACTGCCGTCGATGATGGTTTTCAGCTGGGGCAGCGCTTTGGGGTGAAGGGTACGCCCACGATCGTGTTGCCCGATGGTGAGATCGGGGAAGGCTACGTGCCAGCGGAGCAGTTGATTCAGGTAGTCAGGGGAGCCCAGCCATGAATGTGATGCGACAGCGAGAGATCTTCACAGACGCCATGCGGTTTGCGTCCGGCGACGATGAACCAGCTACATTTTTGCGGCTATGGCTTGAAGGGGACTGGGATGCCCTCGGTAGAGAATGGCCTGAGTATTCGATTCCCGTTGAGCTGAGGCACCCTGAGCGGCCTGACCATCCCTCAATCCATGCTTGCTCGAGTGGGGCTGTTCAAAGCTCGTCGTCTCTGGATACCTGGTTGGCTAGTCAGCGCGAGATCATGGATAACGAGGGGCCTTTCCATATTGGGCACCTGTGGACCTATCGTGCCAGTGAGCAGTATGTGGCTCTCGACCTGATCGCAGCAAATCAAGAGCTTGGATTGACGATTGCGATCACCGGCCGTCTAAGGCTCCCTGAGTCCATTCATAGCGACCCGTTCATTGAGACTGTCGATGCCGTTGATGCCTACTACCTTTCCTCTCTAATTGCACATGAACTGAATATACCGCTCAGCTATGGTTCTTTGTCGGGGCCTCTCAGTAGAGAAAGACTCTTGAGGTCGTCCACGACCAAAGAGAAAGACTCGTGCTTATCGCTAAAGGTCAAATGGCCCAGCGCATAGATGGTAAAATAGCGGCGCTTTTCGGGTTCTTTCAGGATCTCTTCGAAATAGTTACGATGTCGGGCTGCCTCCACAAGGCTTGGGGAAATGTACAACGTGACTGGGTAACGTCCAATTTCCACCCCCTCCTTGTAATGCTTGAGTTTGTCGTAAAATTCGAATTTAACGCCTTTTCCAAAGCGATGGATAAATCTCGCTCCCCCGAAAATGACTCTCTGGTCGGTCTCAAGCGAGCAGTAACGGATAGCCTTGAAATAGTCCACTAGGCGCATGCGACCGACACCGACAACCTGAAGTTGTAGTGAACGAAGCTCCTCGGAAGACAGCCGCTTCAGAGCCTGTCGGTACGAGGTGACGAGTCGATCCAATACCGTTGTTGAGCGCATTCCTGGCTCGTTGTGCCGTTCGCCTGGATTTCGGGAATTAGGTGGCTGGGATGTCACAGATGACACATCCTTGCCATCACCGTTACCTGCTTGATCCTTGGCTCCCTTAGCGCTGGGTGGCGTAAACCTTTCAATGAAGTCGCTTATCTTGGCCTTGGCAGCCCTTTGGAGGAACTCTTCTTCCGGCTCATCGTCCCCCTGGATGGGAGTGATTGCCTCGGTCTCCCATGGGCAGCCGGGGGCATGGGTGTCCCGAGACTTACGAAAGTGAGGATCCTTGTAAACCTCGGTGTCTTCCAGTGGGCGGTGATCATTCACGCCAAATACCCGTACACCTGCCTGACGACAGTCTAGGTTCGTGCAGAGGTAGTTGAACCGATTACGCTTTGCCGCACTCAAGGAGAGGAATTCGAATCGCGCCTCGTCAACAGTGACGATACGATCAAGCTCTAAACAGAAGGCATGGGTGATGGTCGTCACGGAGATCTAGCGCCGATATGGATTCACGGAAAACCCTATCGCATCCATTGAACATTCTCCACTGCTCGTCAAACGGGGAAGTAGCGTGGGCTGATAACGCACGTAGGTAGCTTTCATGTTCTGAATCCGTTGGGTAGCCAGTGTCTCCGCCAACTATCGCGTCTTCCAGGGCGCGACGTTGACGGACCAGCCCACACAGCGTTGCCAGACTGCCGTCGATGATGGTTTGCAGCTGGGGCAGCGCTTTGGGGTCAAGGGGACGCCCACTATAGTGCTGCCCGATGGCGAGATGGGCGAGGGCTACGTACCCGCGGACCAGTTGATTCAGGCAGTCAGCAGTGCTAACTGATAGGTTGCGACCGGCGCTATGACAATGTCCTTATAGTGCCGCTTTCAAGTTGATTGCCATATTTACAAAACTCGCTAGAACTAAGATTTCAGTGACTACCAGTGTTACCATCCCTGTTATTATGTATTTTGGGTTTTTCCTGAGATCCTGGCAGAAATTTATGAGCCAGCCCGGTGTTTTCGCCGGCCTTGCCTCGAAGTGCGGTTTTAAGGTTTCAGGCACCGGGTTCGGTATAGTCTGCTTTACAAATCTGTAGCTATTTACAAGCATTCCGATAAGGGCGAGAGTGAAAGTTATGGCTGCGGGGACGGTGAAGAGGTATTGAGGGGCCTGGATTAACGCCAATAATCCCATGGCCATGAGGATCGACGTGCTCAGGAAATTGTTCAGGAATGGCAGTAATCCATCAAAAAAACCTTCGAGAGAGATAATCGGGCGTTTGAGTTTCGGCATGAGGGACCTCGCAGCTTCATTAGGTGGTCTAGCTAAAGGGCTCAGGGAGAGTCGCCGCGAAAAAACCTATCAGATGCGTTTAACGTTCTCTACTGCCCGGCCGACAGGGACGCGGTACACCTGACGGCTGATACCGCCGTGGAGACCTGTCCATGTTCTGCGTCTGTCGGCCAAGCGCCGCGCTACTGTTACTCTTCCTGCTCGTCTGGAGCCATGCCGCCATCGCCGGCGTCGAGGTGTTCACCACCGCTGACGAGCCGGTCGTCAATGTCCCAAGCGACGCGGCCGTCATCGAACTCGACGCCCCCGCGCGACTGGATGCCCGCATCTCGCAAGATCTGCCGGCGGACCCGAGGCGGGCTGAGCAAATCCTCAAGGCACGCATGAGCAAGCCGGCGTGGCAGCAGACCCTGCAGCAGTACGGCCAGCTCTATCAGGGGCTGGCTCGTGCCTGGATGCTGGGCGTCGAGAAGTTGCCCGCGGTGGTCGTCGACAGCCGCTATGTGGTGTACGGGCAAGCCGATGTGGGCGCGGCACTGCAGGAGATCCGGCAGGCGAGGGCAGGGCAGTGAGCCGGGGACTGAAAGCCTTCGCGGTTGGTGTCGCGCTCGCGCTGTTCGTCGGGCTGGCCAGCCTGGCACAGGCGCCGCGGGCCGAGGCCATCACCACCCCCGAGATCATGGCCTCCTCACTCAGTCCCTCGTGCCTGGACTATAAGGTGATCGGCATCTGCGCCTGGCTCCATTGCTCGTTCTGGGGCTGTACCGTGCGCACGTCGATTCGTGTCAAACACTACATCCCGGAGCTGGTTGTCAGCAGCTACGAGAACACCGGCGACAATCCCTGGCGGGAGATCGCGCTACTCTCTCCGCCGCTGGGGAAAGCGCTGGGCGGCGGCTCAAGTCACGAGAACATCGCACCGCAGCATCTCAATACTCACTTCAAGAATGTCGACGCCATCGGACATCCCTCGAAGCTGTTCTACGAATTCGCCGGCGGCTTCGGCTTCATGTGCCACAGCAAAGCAGTGCCGTTCAATCCCTACTTCATCTCGACTCTGGATGCGCTGGCGTGGCGCTCGGGCGTGCCCGAGATGGCCTATCCCGAGGCGCTGGTGCCGGGGATGCGTGAGATGGGGGGGGCCGGGGATCTGTGGAGCCCGATCTATCCGCGCAGCGGGTTCGTCTCCCAGACCCACGACTACAAGGTCGCCGCGACGACGGCGCAGCGCGCCGCGGACATCGTGACGCGCTCTGGCCAGCCACACGTCTATCAATCGCTGGTCGCGCCTCAGTCGCCAAGCAGGGGCATTTGGGGGCCGGATCCGGTGAAGGAGGGGGAGCGCTCGACACATCGTTGGCAGCGCCTACAGCCGAACCGCTCCATGTCTTGCTCGATCTTCCCCGACGGCGGGCAGAACGCTGCCCTGCAGCAGCCCGGTGACTACGTGTGGGCGCTCTGGCGGCCCTATCGCTGCTGCAAGCGTCGGGGCCAGAAGCTGCTCTATTTCACCGGAGGCTAGCCCTATGAAGCCCACCGTATTAACCCTGACACTCTCGGTGATGCTGGCTTTGCCGCTGGCCGCACAGGCGCAGTCCGCAGACAGCCTGTATTACGACATTGGTGGCGCCTCGCCTTTTGGCGCCTCGGCGGGGCTGAGCCATAGCCCGCGTCTGACCGGGCTGGGCGTGCGCTGGAACGTCGACGCCACCTGCGGCAACTTCGATCTGGGCGCCACCGTCAGCAACCAGCTCAACGGCGTCACTCAGGGCTTCCAGAACATGATGAGTCGGGTGGTCTCCAACGCCACCGGTGCGGTCGCCAGCCTGCCGGCGATGATCATCCAGCGCTCCAACCCCGCCCTCTACGACCTGCTGACCAATGGGGTCATGCAGGGCCGGCTCGACTTCGACAAATCGAAGCTCTCCTGCCAGCGCATGTCCGAGCAACTAGCCGATGCCACCCTCGGTGGGCGCATGCAGCAGGCCGCCGTTGCCGAAAACTGGAAGGACATCGCTGCCCGCAACACCGATGCGGTGTCCGCCGAAGCGCAGGCGGAGCGCCAAGCCGGCAACGCCGGCCGCACCTGGGTCGGTGGTCAGAAGCGCGGGGGCAGTGGCCAGGCCCCGATGCGGGTCGTCGAAGACACCACCACGGCCGGCTACAACCTGCTCTACGGGCGCTCGGACCCCACCAGCGAGGCGCCGGTCTCCGGCGGCGGTGGCGGTTGGGGCTCGGTGGCCACCTCCAGTGGGGACTGGGTTGGCGGCGGTGGCATCGCCGGCGGCTCCGGCGGAACGGGTGGCGGTATCGGCGGTAGCGGCCGTGACTGCCAGGGCGGCATGTGTACGGTCTGGGGCAGTCCCAAGGAGGCCGCCGAGTGGACCCGCAAGGTGGTGGGCGACACCGAGCTTCGCTCCTGCGAGGGGTGCGAGAAGACCGAGTCGATTGCCGGTACCGGCCTTATCCGCGAACTCGAGACGGAGCAGAACAAGATCCACCAATCGTTGGTGGAGATGATCAACGGCGGCGTGATCACCCCGGCCAAACTCAATGACGTTTCGGCGGGGAACGGTCTCGCCGTTTCCCGCGGCGTCATCGAAGCGCTGCGCACCGATCCCCAGGCGCCGCTGCTGGCCCAGCGTCTGGCCAGCGAGATGGCGCTGGCACGCACCCTGACCAAAGCCATGTGGGCGCGCCGCGCGCTGATCGCGGGGACCAGCGACCCTGGCATCGAGAACAACGCTGAGGGGATGAGTGCTCTCGATCGCAAGATCGACGCCTTCAACCGGGATATCGAGCTGCTGCAGAGCGAGATGGATATTCGCAAATCGCTGGCCAGCAATGCAGCCAGCTCGGCGCTGCATCGCGCTGCTATCCGCGCGGCGGGATCCGTCCAGGACGAGTACACCTCACCACGCAGCCAGCTCGATGCAAATGGCGCCCCCGTCGACAGCAACTAAGGGAACCACCGATGAACTTTCTCAAGCGCCACCCCCTGCTGATGGGGCTGTTGGGCCTCGTGGCGTCGTTTGTGCTCGCTGGCATCATCGCCTCGATCGGGGCGCGTCTGTTCGGCGGGATGCAAGAGTACCGTGCCGCCCTGGGGGAGAACCGCGACGTCATGCTGCTGTGGAGAGCCGTGCTTTACGGCGCGGTAGCCTGTTTCTGGATCCGCTACGGCCGCCCGCGCGTGCTGCGCAGCGTCGCCGACGACAAGGATGGCGGCGCGCAGGCGCGCCTGCTGCTGCGCAAGCTCGAGCGCATGGTGCTGATCGCCCTGGGGCTGATCGAAACCTACAACCTGATCACCTGGTGGGGGGCCTGACATGGCGACGTTCGTGGTGAATGACTACATGGAGGGCACACTGATCACCCTCGGGTGGATCATCAACAACGGCATCTGGGAGACGCTATCCTCGACTGGGGTCGCGTCGGCGCCGTTCATCGCGCTGGTCGCCGGCGAATGGTTCCGAGCGCGTCAGGAGGGCGACGACGAGGGGAACAAGGGGGTGCTGTCCCTGAATCGCATCGAGTCGCGCCTCTACGCCATGATCCTGGTGCTCGTGTTCACCTGCGTGCCTGTCTTCACCTTCGGCGTGAACCCGGTGAATGTGAGCAAAGAACATGCGGACCAGTGCGGGACGGTCATGCTGTCATCGGGCAAGTGGGGGGAGTCGACGATGACCGCGATCGATGGGCAGCAAGCGCGCGTGCCCATGTGGTGGGCGATCACACATGCCATCTCGAAGGGGATCACCAACGCCGCGGTGTCGAAGATCCCTTGCTCGACTGACTACCAGTCGGTCAGGACAGCGCTGGATCTCAGCTCGATCACCGATCCCGGGCTCCAGCGCGAAGTGGGGGAGTTCCAGCTGGCCTGCTTCGGCCCCTCGCGCAACAAGCTGTTCCAGACGGGCGCGAGCCTGACGCCCACGGAAAGCCAAGACGTGGACTGGATCGGGTCCAAGTTCTTCCTCAACACGCCCGGCTATTACGACAGCTTCTACTCGAATCGGCCCATGCCCGGCTTCCCGTACCAGGCCGCCCGGGACAGCGCGCGCCCGAGCACCGGCCCCGGCCGCCCCGGCTACCCAACCTGCAAGGAGTGGTGGAGTGATGGCACAGCGGGTCTCAAAGCGCGGCTCAAAGCCCAGGTCAAGCCATCCTTCTGGGCACGCGTGCAGAGCGTCTTCCCGTCAACGCCCAACGCCGACGACTACATGATCCGTCGTATGGTCAGCCCGCGCTCTGGCGCAGCGAACGGCAACACGGATCAGGCCTCGATTGGCTACCGCAACCTCGACGGCAGCTTGGACACAGCCATCGCTTCTGTATTGGGGTTGTTCGGCAACGCGGTTTCCGTCGTGCCTTTTCGGGCCGGCATGGACAGCCTCAGGCAGTCCCTGCCGATGATCCAGGGCATGATGCTGATGGCGATTATCATCTGCCTACCCTTCGTCTCAGTGGCCTCCGCCTACTCCATGAAGGTCGCCGGACTCGCCACGTTCGGGCTTTTCGGCGTGTTCTTCCTCACGTTCTGGTGGGAGCTGGCCCGATGGCTGGACGACCACCTGATTGCCCTGCTGTACAGCAGCGATGCGGCAAAATTGAGTTGGGTGGCGCAAGTCGAGAACGGTAACGACAAGATCGTCTTGATGTTCGTCAACGGGATGATGTTTTTCGTGCTTCCCACGATCTGGATTGGGGCGATGAGTTGGGCTGGAGCAGGGGCGGGCAGTGCGATATCTACCGGAATCGATAAATCAGGGAAAAATATCCAAGGAGCTGGTCAGAAAGGCGGTGACGTTGCTCAAAAAGGTTCATCGGGAGGGAAGTTGTAATCAGTTAAGCTCTCCGGGCTGCGCAGAATATAATGCTGATACAGCTCAGTCGCTGATTTTATAGCCACCCATATAATCGCCATATCCTTCAGGTCCATGGTGATAGCCATCGGGAACGCTCTGCCAAGTCTCGTCTGAATCGCTTTGGGCTGCACTAGTATTTTCAGGCAGGGCGTCCCAGACATTCTTGCCTGCCTCGGCAGAAGCCTGACCCAGCGTACGCAGTAGCCCTTGGGACTCGTTGGTGCCGAACAGCAGCGCCGACGAGAAGGCGACGGAGCCTTTCATCGTCTTGCGGGCCGCTTTCTTGGCGGATTGGCGACGCTCTTCGGTAAAGAGACTGGAGAGCTTCATGGGGGATCTCCCATGCACTGTTACGGAGTGTGACTTCAGATTACCCCGGGTAGTGCTGAACGGCAAGGCTTAATCGGTCTCGGTCGCAATGTCAACCGGTAGTGCTGTGGCAGGCGGTTGATCCATCTCTAAGGGCGTTGCGATTCTATAGAGCCTCAATGTGTCCAGAGTTTCATGGTCCACGTCACGACTCTAGCATGTTGATCTGTAGACACGCCAGGTATATATTTGTGTCTACTGACCTGGAGGCGATCATGACAGCCGTAGAAAAGTTGGCCGATGACAAAGCACGCAACACTGCTGGATTACGCGCTGCGGTGAAGATCTTGGAGAAGTGGGGGGCCACCCAGGATCAGGGAACAGAGGTCCTACGTGTCTCTCGCAGCACCTACAATCGCGCCAAGCGTGGCGATCAGGAATGGCAGGTCAACGTCGATCCCGACCAGCTGACGCGGATCAGCCTCGTGCTGAACATCCACGCTGCGCTGAGGACACTGTTCGAGAACCCAGCCAACGTCTATGGCTTCGTGAACATGCCCAACCATAACCCTGGCTTCAACGGCCTCACGCCTTTGGAATCGATGACTCGGGCCGGGCTCCCGGGCCTGTATGAGACTTTCAAGCGCATCGACGGGCTGCGGGGCGCCCAGTGGTAAGCCTTGAGGAGATACCTCGGCTGCCTGAAGAGACTCGCCGAGCGCATCGACTGATCAACTCCAAGTTTCCTCCGATCAGCCTGTTCGATGACGTGGCCGACGAGAGAGAGTTCGACGCGCTGCATCAGCTCCAGGCGCTCACCAATCCTCGGCTGCTGACTGAGGCAGGCGACCTCGGACTCATCGACCGGGCAGACATTCCATTCGGCATAACGGGCTGCTCCTACGCGGTTGCGCCCTTCACCCACCTCAATACCAGCGGCTCGCGATTCAGCGATGGAAGCTTTGGGGTGCTGTACCTGGCTGATTGCCTGGATACGGCCATCGCCGAAGTTCGCTACCACCAGGAGGCTTATTGGCAAAACGTCCCTGATCTGGGCTTTGATCGTTTCGTGTTCCGTGAGCTGATCTCCGAGTTCTCTGAGGCCAATCTTCTGGACCTCTGTCAGTTACCGCTGGACGATCCCATTTTTGCCCCGGACGACTATACCGCCAGTCGTGCGCTGGGCGCCGCGGCCAGCGACCAGAAGATGCCTGGCATGAGGTATCCATCCGTTAGGCAGCAGGGTGCGGTGTGCTGGGGACTTATGACCCCGCGACTTGTTCACTCGATGGTACAGTCCTCCCATCTTGAGATGATCTGGAACCAGGGGGTCACCGCGGTCAATGTTGTGAGCCAGCCCTGAACGATTATCCCTCCGAGGGAAAGGGGTAAATGGCCAGGCCAAAAGGGATGAAGGGAAGGGGAAGTAAGGGGAAGGGGGTTATCCGGTTGGAAGACCAGGGAAACCCCAAAGGGCCGGGCGAGAGAAAGGGCAAAAGGGGAGCACCTCCGGTACTAGTCGCTGAATGCGTTCTAGTTTGGACTCGCCGGATGACTTAGGTTTCCCTGCTTAGTCAGCTTTCGGCTTAGAGCGGACGTTCGCTTGGTGCAGTTCAATTTCTTTTTTGCAGTGGGAGTGGGCCTTCATTCTGCTAAATTCGATGCCTCTAGAACGGCTCCACAGTGTTTGAAGTTTAGAGCTGGCCGGCGATAGATCCTCAAGGACACCTTGGGCCTGTAAACTCCGTCAGCTGCGGATGCAGTGAGTGCAGATAAATATGGCAAAGCAAGGTTCTGTAGGACCCTCCAGGAGCGGTGATCAGTTCCACTATCAATGGGCTGCCCGGCAGTGCCTCGGGCTGCTTACCGGCGAAGATGGCCTAGTGGCGGTGGCGATCGAAGGAGCGTCACTGGACGAGGGGGATATATCTACGAGCGTCGGCGACGAGGTCATTGACGTCGGCTTGTACTACGGGAGCGAGGAAGTTACAGCAGCAACGTCCATCCGCTATGTGCAGCTCAAACACTCGTCCAGGCAAGCGCACACCCCGTGGAGGGCAAGCGGCCTCAAAGGAACCATCGAACGCTTCGCTGGGCGTTTCAAGGAGCTGGAATCATCGCTTGGCCTGGACATCCTGGCTAATAAGATTCGGTTCGTCTTTCTGACGAACAGGCCTATGGACGGAGCTGTTCTTGAAGCGTTGGCGGATCTCGCCGTGGGGTCAACAGCGCCGCGGCACCGCGAGATTGACGAATTGCTGAAACGGTACGCGGCTTCAGCTAGCAACAATGTACAGAGCTTCTTCGCCGCCTTCTCGGTTGAAGCTGGTGAGCCGGATCTATGGGAACAGCGCAACCTTCTGAGTCAGGATCTGAGCGCATACTTGTCCGAGCCGGACACCGAGGCTGCGCTCCAACTGAAGGAACTGGTTACCCGCCGGGCAACCGATGAGGGAGCGAAGAACCGCTCCGTTCGCCTCTACGACGTACTCCGCGCACTGCGAGTGTCCGAAATCGACTTACTGCCGGCGCCCTCGTTGATCTCGGAACCGAAACAGGTGCTTCCACGAGAGCAGCAGGCAGGTATCCTGGCGACGCTGCTCTCCGCACAACGCCCGGTGGTCATCCATGCAGACGGTGGCGTAGGCAAGTCGACTCTTTCTGCTCACCTGGCCCGTGCCATGCCTGCTGGATCGGTGGCAGTTCTGTACGACTGCTTCGGTGACGGGACTTATCGCCAATCTTTAAAGTATCGTCATCGTTACCGCGATGCCCTCGTTCAGATCGCGAACGAGCTCTCAGGGCAGCAGCTTTGCCTGCCGTTGATTCCGTCCGGTGGCACGGATCCGAAGCAGTTCATGCGAGCCTTTGTATCTCGGCTCAAGCAAGCCATTGATATTCTTAGAGCCCGCACGCCTCAGGCGAGCCTTTGCATCATCGTCGACGCTGCCGACAACGCTTACATGGCGGCTCATGATATTGGTGAGCATGCCTTTGTCCGTGACTTGATCAGCACGGACATGCCCGACGGAGTGAGGTTGGCATTCACATGCCGATCACACCGGCGGGATTACCTAGGAGCTCCGCTGGATGCCATAGTGATCAAGCTAGAGCCGTTCTCCAAAGCTGAGACTGCCACGCACCTACGGATGCACTATCCAGAGGCAACAAACCCGGAGGCTGCGGATTTTGCTTATCTAAGTAGCGATAACCCGCGCGTTCAAGCGCTGGCGATGGAGGGAACTCCACCCATCGGCGACATGCTGAGGGCTCTGGGGCCAACTCCGATGACGGTTCAAAGCGCGATTGGAGGCTTGCTGACCAAAGCCATCGATAGGCTGAAAGCCGAATGGGGCCCGACAGAAGCGAATCAGATAGACCTCATCTGCAAGGGCCTGGCGGTGCTCCGGCCCTTGGTACCCATTTCCATCTTGGCGCAGATCGCCGGCGTTCCTGAGAGCGCCGTCCGTACGTTTGCTACTGAGTTTGGGCGACCGCTCTTTGTGAAGGACTCAGGTCTGCACTTCATGGACGAACCGGCAGAGACCTGGTTCAACGAGACGTTCAAGCCCGATGCGGCTTCGCTTGATGCGTTTCTTGCAAAACTGAAGCCCCTTGCGGCGACCAGTGCATATGTGGCGGCGGCGCTGCCGCAGTTGCTACTGTCTGCCGACCGGATGGACGAGCTGATTGCGCTGGCGCTCTCGAATGAGAGCTTGCCAGAGCTCAACCCTCTGGAGCGACGAGACGTCGAGCTGCAACGAATGATGTTCGCGCTCCGAGCGTGCTTGCAGCAGGGGCAGCATGTTGCCGCCGCTAAGCTCGCGCTGAAGCTCGGCGGTGAGGTAGCTGGCGAGACTCGCCAGAACACGCTCATCCAGCAAAATACTGACATCGCCAGTGTTCTGCTAGCGCCAGATCGCATCGAAGAAATGGTCTCCAGACGAACGTTCGGCGGTGGATTTCTTGGCTCACATCACGCCTATGAGGCTGTACTGCTCGCCGGAAGCGATGACCTTATCCCTGAGGCGAGAAGCAGGTTGCGCATGGCCTGGGAGTCATTGGTCGCTTGGAGCCACCTGCCAACCAAGTGCCGCAAAGAGGATGAGATCGATGTCGCCGATATCGCCGAGCTTGCTATTGGTGTCCTGAGGTTGCGGGGATCTGCTGAGGCCGCGCAATTCCTAAAAGCATGGACTCCCAAGTCCACCGTACTGAGAGCCACGAAGGTCGTGGCCGCCCGGCTTGCGGACGTCGGTGACTTCAAGGGAATCGATGAACTTGCCGAGCACGCCGAGGGAGATGCCTGGATGCTGCTGGGATTGGCAACCGAAGCAGTCTGGGTCGCACATCTGTTGCCGGCGGAGCCGCTGCGCCATTTGATGGGCATCTTGGTCGACCCTAAGGTCAAGTTACCCGAGGAAGATCACTCATGGAGATCTAGGGGGAACGTACTAGGCGGAGTCCGGTCTGCAATTACTCTGGCCCTCAGATGCCTCCCGCGCGACGATGCGGCTTGGGCGGAGGTGTTGCGCCGTTATTTGCCAAAAGATCCGCCTCACCAATTCCATACCTTCGATGACGAGCGAGCAGAGTTTATTCGGGCCTACGCTTTAGAAGCCGCGCTTCGCGGAAAACGAATTGAGTTGATTGATCTGGCGCCCAAAGATGTTCGCCCTGAATTTGAGACGAAGGGATCTCCTGTTAAGAGCCAACAAGCGTCCCAGTTGCAGCAAATGACTGGTGGCGTCCTCCCCTGGTTCATCTTGGCCGCTGAGATTGCATGTGGTCGCCAGTCTCCTAACCTTGATGACGAAGTCGAGCTTGCGCTAAGACATACCAAATCTGCGTCGTCACGTGACTATTATCGAAACTTCAATTTGGATAAAGTTGTTGCCATCGAATGGGTACTGACCATTCGCGATGCTGGCTCCATCAAGCCCGCGCAGATCGACGCGCTTCTGAAGTGGGTCGACAACAACGACCGCATCTACCCGAGCACTCTCACGAGGATGTGCCACGTCGCTTCGCGAACAGCAGGGATGGGCGACCTCTCATTGCAGCTCAGCTCTAAGGCGTTCGATCATATCATCGCTTCGCGCAGCGATGCGGAGGCACAGGTTAACGATCTTCAGGAGCTAGCGCGCGCCATCTTTTGCGTAAGCAAGTCGGAAGCGGCTGCTTATTTCGACAAGGCGATCGAGATCGCTAGCAAGCTCGGAGAGGAACATCTCTATCGATGGACAACGTTCTTGGATCTCTCGCATCCCGCGCATCACCCGGGACAGGCTAAACCTAGGACCGCCTACCGACTGTCGCGTATTGCTGAGCTTACCTATGAGCACATGGCTCGAGACAAATACATGGACTGGGATCGGTTGGTCGAGAGTTTGGTCGGACTCTGTCCTTCATCTAGTCTCGCAATTCTCAGCCGTTGGCGGGATCGTGGGTTCGGCTTAGCTGGCGAGCTATTTCCCGTCGCCATATACAGTCTGATCGATCGAGGGCTCCTTCCAAAAAAGGCAGCGATAGCTATGAGTGGCACCGAGACGGGATGGGAGCGCGTCAGCGATATAAAAGCGGCCATTGACTCTGAATCCGACAACAATCGGAAAAGATCAATCCTTCAGATCGCCTACCGCTTCCTCCGAATTCAGACCCACAAGACATCCACCTGGCGCGAGCTCAAGGTTATGGCCGACTCCCTGTCGATATCGCTTCCAGATTTGGAAAGGCTGCTTAAGGCATCTGTGACCAAAGGAGCTGGTGAGTCAGTGACTGATACTCGCGTGTCCCAGACGGTTCCACGTAAAGAGGTGCAGAAGCCCGACTGGGATGCCATCTTCTGCAGCGTCGATCTCTGCGACTCAGCAGCGGTTGCCGCGGCACGGCGATCGCTTAAAAAGGTTGATGGTCGTTCATACGCTAGCGAGTTCAATGAGCAAGGCTTGCGGCGCGCGAAATTGTCGGAGATCGACGGATACCTCCGTGCGCTCCAGTTGGACGACGAGTTCAGTGTGTTCAGCTTCATGGACGTCATCAGGCACCTCCCCGAGGCGAGCAAGAAGCTTCTGTCCGTCCGCAACGAACTAAGGAAGGCAGCCCTCTTGCTGGCTGAAAGCGAACCCAACCGCGTGGGGCGCCGCGGTTGGGGCAGTAAGGGCCCGTTTGATTGTCTCTATTTAGAGGGCATCATCGTGGAGAAGGGTGTAGCGTCAGCTCGGATCAGCGGATACCTGTCGCAGTTCGACGGGCTTGATGCGAACGACTTGTTCCATCTAGTGGAGCCGCTCTCGCAACACCTGACCAGCGACGAGGCCGATGAGGTGTTGAACTTCGGCTTCGACCTGCTCGAAGAGATCCTTGAGGACAAAGACGGCGATGGACCTTGGAACGACTCGCTCGCACCGTCATCCTCTTGCGAGGAAGCCTTGGCTGGCTACTTATGGGCGGGTTTAGCCCGCCCATCCACTGCGGAACGCTGGGAGTATGCCCACTGCGTCCGCAACTGTCTTGAGCTCGACTGGCAATCCCTGCTGTCCGCGCTGGCTACTCGTGCATTGGGATCTGACCCGCAGCCATTTGTCGACAGTGGCCTGCTCTTTTATGAGTGGCACGCCCGTCAATGGCTCTGTATTGCCTTGGCACGAGGCGCCATGGACGTGCCAGGTGCCGTTATTCCTTTTCTTGCGTTTCTTGATTACTGCGTAAGGGAACAGCACGTCGTTATCCGACACTTTGCTTCGGATGCATTGAGACGCCTACATGAAGTCCATTCGTTGCCATCGGATTTGCTTGCCATTGCGAATTGCGCAAACCGGGCTGCTCTGCCCAAGGACGTCTACGATCATCGCGAGTACGAGATCGTTGATGACTATGGCACGGACGACGAAGGCCTGGACGAAGACGATAGATACTTTTTCGGCACTGACATCGGGCCCCACTGGTTCGCACCGTTGGGCGGCGTTTTCGGTTTGAATCAGCAGTCGATTGAACAACAAGCACGGTCAGTCTTGTGTGGGCGCATGTCGCTAGGACTTCACCGTCGCGTCGATGATCAACGTTACAGACGCGGGATTTTCCGAGGAGAAGACACAACCCACTCGCATGGAAGTATGCCTAGAGTGGAGGATTGCGTCGTCTACCAGTCCTATCACGCCATGATGTTTGTTGCTGGCCAACTCTTAGAGGCAAAGCCGGTGCGCTGTCACGCTGATGAGGAAGAAGATCCTTTCGACGATTGGTTGGATAGACAGTTGCTCACTCGCAGTGATGATCGGTGGCTTGCGGATCGACGCGATCCCGAGATCCTGAAGATCGCTGCATCGTCGACGGATTTATCGGATGACTCATGGTATTGGCAGGTCAATAGACAGTACCTGGATGATCAACTGACAACGGACGACGGCATGAGTGTCCTCTGGGGCCATTGGACGACCACCGATGCGATCAACTGTGAAACGGTGTCGGTAAGTTCTGTACTCGTTCCTTCTTGCCATGCGGATGCGTTTATAGCCGCAATGCAGACGAGCCCTAGTCCAGGAGCGATTTACCTTCCAAGCGCGGATGACATCGACCACCGGAATGATGTTAATGATCCAAAGCTGAGGCTACTTGGCTGGGTGAAGTCGAGTAGCGACTCGATGAACCTTGATGAATACGACCCGTGGGCTGGCGAGGTGGCTTACCCAGGCCCGCAGCCTTGTCAGGTAATTCTCAATGCCCTGAATGCGGTGACGGATCCAGACGCGCGATCGTGGACGCTACCGGATGGTGGCTGGGCGAGAAGCGAATCTTGGTCGCGCATTACAGGCTACAGGGAGAAACGCGACTTTCTGACCGGCACTCGGCTCAGCGCCGACAATAAGTTCATTCACGCGCTGTTGGGTGGGCATCCATACACATCTCTGGTCGTCTGCGTTAAGGTCCGCCGCAAGCCACCAAAACGCAAGAATGGCAAAGATGACTACTCCTTCTACAACTATCCCTATAACCGCTACTACCTGATTGGACACGATGGAATCACTCGATCGCTCTAAAGCCGTTATCGAGATCGGCAAGCGGATCGTTGCCGACTTGAAGCTCGGCGACGATGTTACTGCCCAATGGATGGCGCACCTCATCGCCGAGAAAATCTCCGCTGCTGAGGATGCGCCCGAAACAGCGCGAGATACTGCAGTGGCCGAGTGCGTGGATATGATCCAGAAACTCTGGGCACACCGTTACACATTGCCTCCGTACATGCGACCGTTAAGGGAGCTAGACCCGCTGCTGCGCACGCTTACTTCCCTTGGTGTGGATGAGATGGATGAATTCAGGTTTTTCTCGCGTCCGCCTAGCAGCGAAGAGCTTGAAGGTGCCACAGAGGAGGAGAAAGAGCTATTTGAGTTCGCGATCGGGATCGATCACGCAGCAAGGGAGCTAATCCGTTATGCACTCGGCGTTGCCGCCGAACGATCTATCAACGTGGTCAAACCATGGCTAGAGGAATCTGTAAAGGGCGGTCTGGAGGCAACCGTAGAGTTGCGGGTCTCAAGATTTGCTGAAGATTGCCTGCTGAAGAGTCAGAAAGAAACAAATAGTCAGGTCATGCTAGATCGCGCTGTTCGGCTGGAAAGTTTCGCAAAAGCCGCTTTATTTCTAGCCAGTGAAATGAGAGAGATGCTTCCGCACGATATCACGAAGTCGGATGACTGAGAAACAAGGCTCCGTGACCTAGCGAAACGGTCGACGTTGCCTAACCTAGTGAGAGATGCTGGAAAAATAAATAAAATTGGTGAACAACGGTTTATCGGTCTACCTTATTTATGAGGTTTCCGTCAGCAAGCTTTGCCGCTGGTTCGGCTTTCCACGACGCACTTGGTACTGCCGCTCCGTGAATTTCGGACGCAGGGTAAGGTCGGAACTAGCGGCGCCAATCAAGGCACTCATAGAGGAAGAGCCGTCCTTTGGCTACCGCACGGTGGCGCATCTGCTGGGTATGAACAAGAACACCGTCCAGCGCATCTTTCAGTTGTGTGGTTGGCAGGTGCGTAAACGGGCCGTGGGCTTTCGGCCCCGTATTCAAGCCTTACCTTCCGTCGCGATGGCTCCTGACCAGCGCTGGTCGAATGACCTCTGCCGAGTGTGGGGTGGGCGTGACGGATGGCTTACGCTGGCGCTGGTCATTGACTGCCATACCCGACAACTGCTGGGTTGGCACCTGTCCCGCTGCGGCAAGGCGAGCACGGCTGTCGGCGTCCTCGAACAGGCCTTGATCAGCCGCAACGGTTCACTGGGGCGAGTCTCCAAACCGTTTCTGCTGCGCTCCGACAATGGCCTGGTTTTCACGAGCCGACGCTACACGAGCTTGGTTCGTAGCTACGGCCTCAAGCAGGAATTCATTAAACCCCACTGCCCGCAGCAGAATGGCATGGTCGTGCACCTGATCCGAACCCTGAAAGAGCAGTGCGTGCATCGCCATCGCTTTGAGACGTTGCAGCATGCCATGCGCGTGATCGGGGACTGGGTCCAGTTTTACAATCACCGGCGCCCACATCTGGCGCTGGGTATGAAAACACCCGCTGAAGCGTATGCCAGTGCATGCCAATTAGCGGCCTGATCTGTGCTGGAACCGCTGGGTCATTACATTAATGCCGTGCTCTGTGGCAAACTTGTTGATAGCAGTGCCTTATAATTCGGGCGTCTGCGTGTTTTGCTTTACTGTTTTTCGAACAGTAACTTTCCAATCCACCAAATTGATAGGCCAACATTGGATATTAACTGCTCTCCCTGCCGCAAATATGAGTTGCTGTTGTCAATCCCCGCGAGCTTTAACGCATCCCCGATTTTCGAACTGGTAGGATGTGCATCACCTACTCGCATATCGTAAGCCCCCGCAATTGGGCCAAATACTTTACGAGCTTTTTCGGGCCCTACTTTTTGAGCCAGCACATCCTCAAAGAGTTTATTTGAACCCAATTTATCCCTGTTTGAATGCTTTGAAAGTTTACGAAGCTCGCGCACATCCAGCCTATCAGAAAAAATACGAACGAGTTCTTTTGCCAGCCGTAGAAGAGATGCCTGATCCTTGCTGGCGAAACGAGAGATGTGCTTCATAGCTTCTAAGCGGTTAATTTCATGTGTGAAAAGCGGAACGCCAAAGGATTCACGGAAACCGTTTTCAAGCATAGTTATCACCTCCAAAAGAAGCTCCTCTACAGCACGTGTAGATGCCGGTTGAGCTTTCACTTGTGAGTCCAACAGCTCACCTGATACCTTCCCATCTGGAACGACATTTTGTGCCGACCAGATATGCTGCTCCCATGCAGGAAGGCGAGCAATGTCATAAGCGTAGATGGTGATTAAATCTGAAGAGTTTATCCCAAAGTGAATCGAATGCCCGGAAGTCGATTTGATACTGCCAGTTTCTGCTGTATGCCACTCGAGCGAAAATCCACGTAGCTCAAGAAGCTCATTAACAATACTGGAACGAAACCAAAGCCATCTTCCAATATCTTCACTTTTTAATTCGGTAGACGGCAAACGAGTACCATCAGTTTCCACTATGAACTGAGGTAGATTGTTATCTGCATCCCCTCTCACGCGAGTGCTAGTCCTTTGGTGATCTATCCACTCGTCCCGCCAGAACTCCCCCTCCACTCGAACACCTTCATAACCACCATTGTATCCTTGGGAACTTTCATAATCAGTATTTTCGTTGGTTTCTGGCCCCATAATAGGTGCATCTTCGTCTTCGTCTACGTCGTTTCGCCAAGCGCGGAACATCGCCCAGCTTCCTCCAAAAACGTCGTTGATGTCGCGAATCAGTAGCTTATATCGACCGCCATCTCGCTCTTCTTGATAGTCTTTTAGACCTGCATAGTCGCTAGTTTCAAGAGAGGTTGTGTTTTCCACTCTCTGACGGTAGTAAGAGAGCCGTAACGCTAGGTTCCTAGCTGCCAAGTAATCAAGTAAGTATTCCCTCTTTATTTCTACGAGACGCTGCTCACCGTTCTCATCGAGAATCTCACGAGCGACAACTACAAAATTCTCCTCAGGCCTAACCCAATTGTCCCCTTCTTTAATAAGGTGAAGGGCTGCAACGAGGTCCGGATTCAATATCCATTGCCTTCCCCCGACAACTGGTAAATGCAGCTCTAGGACCAAGTGAACGCCTACCGGTTCTCTATCGTTATATTGATACTCATCAATAGTCGAGTAGAAGCCATCCTCGTATGCACAAGGGCCAATTGTGCTGCTAAGCCCGATGTCCTCCCAGCTTAATTCCTCAGCTATTTCACGATTTTCTGGAGAGAATGCAACGGACCCGCATCCAAAGAACTCGTTGCTGTAACCTATATTTTTAACGTTACCGTTCTCGTTCTCTACAGAAGCTCGCAAAGGTACCCAAGTCGATTTAGAAAATGTGCGACGGGTCTCCTTCTTTTGAAGAATCCAATCTTGATCCATCTGAGATTATTCTCCGTAGGCATAACGCATAGGTTATGCATCAGTCACTTGATTAAAGACATCTTTCAAGGCCTGAACTCTATTGGAAAAGGCGTCTTCCCGTGTCTGGATTAACTTATTAAGCTGATTGATTTCCTGTATATATTCTTGGCGTGTGCTGTTCAGGACGCTACTGTTGAAGCTTTCAGCAGCTCCATCTAGCGCGTTTTGGAGTGGTTCGACGGCTTTTTCATGTGACTCTCTTTCAGCCAGCAATTGCTGCTTCAAAATTGACGCAGTACTCTCTTTTGTTTTCGCAACTTCTAGTTCTTTCTCTGCCCAGAGATATCCGGATCCGCCACCTATAAGACTTACTAAAGAAAAAAAGCACAAAATTATGATGGTTTCTTTGAAAGAATGTCCACCGCTCTTGCTGCCCTCTATAATTCGGTAGCAAAGATAAACAAGCATGGCGACGAGCCCTAAGTAGCCAAACTTCAAAAATTCAGAAACCACATTCTCTCCTTAACGTGCATAACGGCTAAGCTCATTCGCCGCTGGAGCAGTCTAAGCCTGCGGAGGGAGCCCGAAGCGCTAGAGCACTTCGGGAGGTCAAATGCAGCGATTCATTATACGCGACATCTGGAGCTTATCATCTATTGCCCGTACTCAATTGCGCATGTCGGGCAGTAGGTGTCACCCGCAACAGCAAAATTTTTGCAGCCAGGGCCACCACACTTCTCAACGAGAGAAGGTTCGATGGAGTCTTCGTAAATGTGTTTCTGATTATTAGTCAGAGGTTTCTTTTCTTCTCCCAGAATCTGTCGTGCGATTCCAGCCATTGGCCCACTAGAATTCTCGGCAATATACTTTAAAGCCCGCCGTTTTTCATCGTCCGGTAGTTCCTTGGCGGCTTCTTTCCACTCATCTGGCATGATCTTTCCTCAATGTGTAACAGGTATTAGGCTGCCAGCTCGTTTATTGGCATGAGCGAGCTGGGACGTTCATTTGTGTCATGCCGCATGTTGTTTTCTATCTGTCTCATTGGAGTTAAAAGAAGTTGGTTGTGGTTGGGCGGCATAGCACCAATCATCTTGCCGGCGCTTATAATACGACTGAACGAACATGCCACGTTTGCCGGAAGCGCCGCTTAGGGCCGAAAACGACTCATCCTATCGACATGCCAACCCGTGACCTTGGGGTAGATCCGCTCACCTTATGCCCGAGGCTGTATCCTGCGAATGTAAATTAATGTTCTCTCAAGTTCCACCCATTTAGACTATGGCAGTAGCTCGAGGCCGCGTTTGGTGTTCAGCGAGGGCAGGGCAGCGCCGGTCTGGCAGGTGACTCTTGCAGCTCATCATCTAGTCCAGCTATCCTCAGCTAGTACGCCGCTGGTCACTGACGGTCATCAGTGACGCCCTTTGCCTTCGGGCAATCCCGAAGCCGTAACGCATCCCGAAAGACGGCGCTCATCGCGAGCCGGATGCAACTCACCCTCCCAGGGAGATCTCCCTGGCGGGGAATCTCCCTTTAAATTCAGGAGATTCCCATGAAGCACTCGATAAGCCTCTACGACGCGCTCCGCGCGATCGATGTTCCAGCCGACAAGGCCCGGAATGTGATTGACGCCCTGGAGGATGACATGCGGGATATCGCCAGCAAGCAAGACTTGAGGGATCTCGAGCAGCGCATCACGCAAACGCTCACGATCCGTCTCGGTGGCATGTTGGTCGCCGCTGTCGGCTTCCTCTCAGCGATCAAGTTCTTCAGCTGATCGCAATCTAGCCCTCGCCGCTGCGGCGTGCTCTGGACCTTACCCATCAGGGGAACACCTCCCCGATGGGGCCGGTGTATCTCCTGAATCCTCACTTCAGGAGCCACACCATGAAACTCCATCAGTTCCTCAACCTCTCCGCGCTGCTGGTCATCATGCTGCCCGATGTCATCCCCGAGCCACTGCGGTGGACGTGGCTGACGTTCGTGTCGCTGTGGTGGCTCAACGCACTCGGTATCGTCAAGATCGGCCTGCTCGGTCGTACCTTGCCGAACAGCTTTTGGAGCCCAGTCAGTGCCTTCTGGCTGCTCCGGGTCGCCGCTGCCGCGCCCGCAGATCTTCTCGGTCGTTCGACCGTCGAACCTCGGCCTAAGCGCTCCACTCGGACGCAAAGCCATACGTCTGCCGGCCCCAAGTCGGAGCGTCGTGATGACGGGACCATCGTTGCCCTAGGCAACGCCCCTTACGAGTTCAAGTCGGGTAACCGCCTGAGCTTCTACATCACGCTGCAAGACGATCGAGGCCAGGAACGCACCGTGTGGGGCGTTGACCTGCGCCGCGTGGCGCGTGAAACCAACTCGGAAGTCGGACAGCGGGTGATTCTCGAGTTTCTCGGGAAAACCCCTGTCGACGTCTCCGAGCCGGTCCGCAACGTCCATGGCGTCGTGGTAGGGCACCGCAAGGTCCGCACTCACCGCAACACCTGGCGGGCGACGGTCGTCGGCTGATCCACTCAAGCAGCATCCATCCCATGGGGAAGTTTCCTTCCCCATGGGGCGAGGACTTCCCCAATTTTTGAGGAGAAGTTCTCATGCAATCCAATGCCACTATCCGCATCGACCTCACTGCCAAAGCGCAGCGCCTAGGACTCTGCCCTGAACGTCACGACGTGATGGTGCAGATGGAGCAGCCACTCATCAACGAGGTGGCCGCGCTCTTCGACTCAGCGGCATCGCTTCATCCTGCTCTGGATCAGCTGCACTGGATAGAGCGCCTGGACGCCTTCCTGACCGAGGCTCGCCAGAAGCTCGCTGACGCCCCCTCAGGGGCGCGCGCGTTCGACTTCGAGGTATCCGCGCCTCACCGCTCGGGGGCACTGCTGTTGCCCCTGGGCGTCGAGGTGCACGCCGAGATCGAACGTCTCTACGACAAGCACGTGCTGGTGTTCTCGCTTCAAGGGCGGGATCGCCTCGCCGCCTGATCTCTAACCCAATCAGCCCGGTTCGCCGGGCTTTTCCCTCCACCCCGACCGGGATCCTCTCCCGGCGGGTGAGAATCCCGGTCGTCAGCTTGAGGTGCTGACGATGTCTGATATCTACCAAGCGATCACCAACCAGATTCTGGGCAGTCTCGAAGCGGGGTATCTGCCAGGCATTGGCAATCCCTGGGACCCGTCCAGCCGGACGCCACTCATTCCCTGCAACGCTGTCTCCGGGCGGCAATACCAGGGCATCAACGTGCCGCTGCTATGGGGCATGGCCGACAAGCGTAAGTATTCGCAGGACCGGTGGCTCACCTTTCGCCAAGCCAAGGAGGCGGGCGGTTCGGTGCGCAAGGGAGAGCGGAGCACGCTGGCCTGTTTCTACAAACCCATGAAGCGCCAGATCCTCGATGACGCCGGCGAGCCGGTGCTGGACGAGGAGGGCAACCCCAAGGAGAAGAGCTTCGCAATCCTCCGCGGGTTCAACCTCTTCAACGTCGACCAGTGCGACGGGCTTCCTGATGCGATCACCAATCCTCCGCCGGCTGGTGGCGAGGCGTTCGACGGCTTCGAGACGCTGGACGATTTCATCTCGGGCTGTGGCATCAAGGTTACGCACTCGCTGGATCGAGACGAGGCGTGTTACCTCCCAAGGCAAGATCGGGTGCTGCTACCCGTGAAGTCGCGATTCCACAGCGCGGAGAGCTACTTTAGCGTGGCTCTACATGAACTCACCCACGCGACCGGCCACGAGTCACGGCTGGCGCGTCCTGGTATCACCGAGTTCGATGACTTCGGTTCGCCGCAATATGCCTTCGAGGAGCTGATCGCGCAGATGGGCTCAGCCTTTCTGTGCGGGCACTTCGGTATTCGTAACGAGGCCTTCGATGCCGCCTACATCGCCAATTGGATCGAGGTGTTGCAGTCGGACAAGAAGGCCATTTTTCGCGCCTCTGGCGCGGCACGCCTAGCAGCGGAATTCCTGAAGCAGGTTCATCAGGAAAACCGCCCGCAGGCATCGACCGATCAATCGCTCAAGGCGAGCGCCGAAGCCAAGCTGACGCGTCGGCCCCAGGCGGATGATCAAGACATCGAGCTGTTCGGGCACCAGTGGCCACTGGGTGACAGCGTAAAGCTGGACTCCACCGTCGATCGGGGCACCTTGCGTGCCCAGATATCTCGGCTGAAGCAGCTCGGCTATGAACTCGATACCGCGACACAGACCTGGATCTATTCAGCTGTGGCAGCGGCCTAACTCAGATTCAGTTAACCCCCTAGGGACGAAGCCGCCCCGATGGGGGCGACTCGTCCCTCCACCCCTGGAGAGCATCATGGACATGAATCAAGAACCCAACCCGGCTGTGTTTGCAGACCTATCGGAACAGCAGCTTTGCAACATCGAAGATGTGCTGTCCAACGACGAGGTGTCGTCCGACGAAGAGCTGGTCGATTACTTCATCGAGGAAGGCATTCCTGCAGACGCCGCGAAAGAGCCTGTCGCTTACCGGAATCGCTATCTCCTCAACATCTACAAGGCTGGGCACGGTCCGATCCGTGAGGATCGCGAGACGCTGCGGTACGACCCCTACAAGAGGGAATTCGTGCCCGACTGAACCAATCCAAAAATCTTGCTATCTGACCTCGCTCCATAAGGAGCGAGGCCTTTTCAGGGGCATGCCTTAAGCTCGCTTCCATCACAAAGCGCATTCGTATTGTCATAGAGTTTCATGAGAACGGCATTAGCCGCACCTGAAGTCGCTATTCTCTAGGGCCCACGCTTGCCATTTCGATTCAGGAATATTCCTGAATTAGTCTTCTAAGTGTCGCGGCGCCAAAATCATGTTGATCCTCTTTGGGGTCCAGTTAAGGTTGAGCTATAAGGGCTCGCTGTCTCGCATAGGCCAGAGTGACCTGGATGCTAGCGTGTGCCACCCAGGTCGCAACCAGCGCGCCGTAGGCCATCTTGGCCGCCAGTAACACGGCAAAGTCGATGTTGGCCCCGGCAATGGCCCACAAGAGGACAGTGCCGCAAGGACTACCCGCCAGGGTCGTCAGCAGGGCAATCAGCAGGCTGCGCGCGAATGGATGACGCGGCAGTCGCCAGGTCCTGCCGGCCACCGCGTCCAGTTGCCCTCGCGCTAACTTGCGGCGCGTCGTCAACGCAGGCAACAGCGCGCTCATCAACGACAGCATGAAGGTCTGCGGCAGAAAGTCGACGGCGGCGCCCCTGGGCCCCCACAGCGGTGCCGGGTGGCTATCGCCGAACAGGGCGAACACGAAGGCGGCGCTGATCAGGGCACTGATTACGGCGGCGATCGCTGCCTCCTTTCTGATGGCGCGCTTCAGTTCGTGAGTCATGGCGTTCTCGCTGGGTTGTTGTGTGGTTGTCATTCCCGTGTCTCTCGGTTCTATTGATGAACCATCACCTGCTGGCGAATGACACCGAACAGCGGCGTGTCATCGGCTTGGCGCGCCTCCATGTGGACCCGGTCACCAGCCTGCAGGAAAGGCGTGCGTGCTTCACCCAAGTCGAAGATTTCCGCCGCGCGACGCTCGGCAATGCAGGCGGAGCCCACCTGGCGAAAATCGGGATTCGACACGGTGCCCGAACCGATCACCGTGCCCGCCGGCAGATCGCGGGAGTAGGCCGCGTGGGCGACCAGTTCGTGAAAGCCCACCGCCATGGCAGCGCCGTTGGGGTGTCCAAACGGCGCGTCGTTGACGGAGATTCTTAGGTCCAGTGCGACACGCCCCTCCCGCCAGCTGGCGCCCAGCTCATCGGGTGTCACGGCAACCGGTGCCATCGAGCAGCGCGGCTTGCACTGGAGCATGCCGAATCCGCTTTTCATCTCGATCGGTCCCAGGTAGCGCAGGCTCCAATCGTTGACCTGGACAATCAGGCGTATCGCCTCCATGCCGGTCTCAGCATCAGCGGACATCCCGACTGCCCCGGTGATTACCGCGAACTCACCCTCGAAATCGATGTTGTCCTGCACCGAGGGGAACGCACTGGGCTCAACTGATGACTGGAAACGGTCGGAAATGCCCTGATACATCAGCGGTCGTCCCAGCGCATGGCGTGCCTCCAGCTTGAAGACCTGCTCCATCAGTTCGCCATGGCTGTCGAAGGCCGAGCCGTCCAGCCACTGCCAGGCCCGAGGCAGCGGCGCCATGGCCTCGGCAGGATCGAAGGGCCGGGCATCGTCCAGGCAGCCTTCATTGAGTCGGTGGTACTGCGCCTCAAGGTGCGGTGCCACTGCCTCCCAGCGCTCCAGGGCCTCCTGTAGCGTCGAGGCTGCTTCCGACGGCACCGTTATGGCGTTGCGGCGGCAGACCAGATGCAGGCGGCCATCAGGATGGCCATTGGCAAGCGTCGCGAATCGCATCATTCACTCCTTGGTTGGGTGGGCACCAACGCGACCGGTCGGCACCAGCCGGCCGAGGCACGGGCGATCTTCACCGGCAGACACATGACCTCGAAGCCGGTGGCGGGCAGCCGATGGAGGTTGCCCAACTTCTCCATATGGCAAAACACGGTTTCCGCTCCCGCCTTGTGGCCCTCCCAGAACAGCGAGGCATCGCCAGTTTCGCGCACGCGCGCCACCTGACTGGCCAGGGGCGGATCCCAGCTCCATGCATCCGTGCCGGCAATTTTCACGCCACGTTGGGTCAGATAGAGCGTGGCTTCGCGGCCGAAACCGCACCCCGACGCCACGTAGTCGTCCTGGCCATAGCGTTCGCCGGCCCGGGTGTTGACGAGCACGATGTCTCCGGGGCTCAGTTCGTGGCCGATACGTTCGAGCTCGGCAGCGACCTCGGCGGCACTCAACCGGTGCCCGTCCGGGAACGCCCGGAAGTCGAGCTTGACGCCGGGGCCGATACACCACTCCAGCGGTACCTCGTCGATGGTCATCGCCGGTTTGCCGCCGTCCATGGTGGGGTGATAGTGCCAGGGAGCGTCCATGTGGGTGCCAGCGTGGGTGCTCATCATGCAGCGTTCGACGGCTGCGCCCTTGCCCTCCAGTTGCTGATCAACGCCGATGCCGAAGATCTCCTCGAAGTCACGGGCGCCCTGGTCATGATCGATATAGTCGATCTGCGGCCCCAGGCCGGGCGGGTCCGAGGCGATGCCGGCGGTGAGACTTACCGCCAGGTCTATCAATATCTTGCCTTGGGTCAGCATGATGGTCTCCATAGTGAGGCTGACGTTGTCGAAATACTGAGCGCTTTGGCGGTCCGCGCCGCGAGGGAAGGACCGGGCGCCTCAGAATGAGAGCGTGACCCCGGTGACGAAGACGTCGTCGATCTTGTCGCTGTCCACGCCCTGATAGCGCTTGTAGTCGAAAAAGACGCCCTGGCCATACATGGACGCGGTGAGGCCTGCTCCGATCACGGCGTAGGTGGATTCGTCGTTGAGCTCGTTCAGCGTATTCGCGTATTCCTGTTCGATACCGATCGTGGCGCTGGGCAGCCATTGCAAGCCAAATGTCTGACGCGGCGCCCGTTGCAGCGTGAAGTGCGCCCAGGCCAGGCCGAAGTCCTCGTTGGCGCCGTTGACTCCGGTGACTTCCGGAAGGTCGATGTCGCCGAGGCGGGGGGTGGTTCGACCCAGGTCACTGTGGTGGTAGAGCACCCCGAAACGGGGATGGGCCAGCGTGCCGTCCGGCAGCCAGCTGGTCTCGTCTCCGAGCCAGGAGCCGACCAGATCAGCCTGTAGATAGTAGCGATCGTCATCCTGCTTCTGGCGGAGATTGGCGGCCCCATAGGGGGTGGGAACGTCGTAGACGCGATTCTCGGTTTCCCCCCACAGGTACAGTCCGCGTGTGGCAATGCCCCAGTGGTCGTTGAACTTCTGCAGGTAGTCGAGACGCAGGCCTCGGCTATCCCGGATCACCTTGGTTCCGCTAAGCTGGTCTTCGCTCTCGAAATTATTGGTAATCAGCCCGACACCCCACATGATATTTTCGTTGGGTAAATGCAGAAATTCGATGGTGCCGTGATAAAGTTCGTCCTCCAGGTCCAGCGCATGGGGTTCGGAACTGCCGTACGTATACTCCCCATTGATGCGCAGAAAGCTGGCCCCGGAAGAAGCAGGCAGCTCGATCATCACATTGAGAGGAGTAATCAGGACATCATGATCCTCACGGAAATCATCGAGTGTTGGATTACCGTCCTTGGCGCCATAGGCAAAGCGTGCCGCCCCCATCCGCGACTGCGCCTGGCCAAACTTTTCGTTTGAGAAGAAGGGGTGCAGCAGCCCGGCGTCGCCGAGATTGATCAGTGAGCGCGCCCCCTGGGAAAGTCGAGGTAACTGAGGCTGCTCGGCCCCGTGAGTGTGCGAGGGCTGTGTCAGGGCTAGGGCTGACTGAGCTATGAGAAGGGAGATCGCAGTGACCCCCGTGAGGTTGATCTTCTTGGACATCGTGAGCTCTCTATAGTTATTGTATCGAAATGATATTCGAGATGCTTTTTTTTAAGGGCTTTGAAAGGCGTGTGGCGAATGGCTGTTCAATACCTTAAGGCTCACGATGTGCTTTGAAAAAACACTTTTGCCGATGCCAGTTATTGATGCAGTGAATGTGTTTTAAATAGACAGTAAAGCCCTTCCGGGTTTGTTCGGAAGGGGGGGTTAGGCAGTTAGGCCGCCTAGTGTTTCGGCAAACCAATCGGCGATGTAGTGTTTTCCGAAGCTCATGTTATCCGCGCCGACATGTTCAATGCCGCCTTCCCTTTCCGTAAATACCTTTAACTCGCGGCGCGGGCAGTTAATTAATTGTTCATACGATTGGTGGGCGTAGTCGAGGCTAATCTGGCGATCCTTGGCGCCGTGGGTTATCAGGAAGGGAACTTGGATACGGCCCATGACACCATCCAGTGTCATGCCTGCTGCGCGACGGAAGAAATCGTCGCGATCGCTGGCGCCGAACACCCACTGGACGTGATTCCAGTAATGGGGAACAGGGTTCTCCCCCTCGCGCTGCAGCCGTTTTTGCTGTACTTCCGCCCAGTTGTGGTTGGCACCCCACACCGCCCCCGATGCAAATCGGGGCTCCATGGCGCAGATACGAGGGGCATAGTAGCCGCCCAGGGAAATGCCGGTGATGCCGATGCGGTTGGCATCGACCCGGGGTTGGGCCGCGAGCCATTCGTAGACCGGTGTTCCCCACAGTTCGGCTTGCCAGGTAGCGCGCAGATCTTGTAGGCGCAGACTCTCTCCGGTGCCCGGTTGATCCACGCATAGGCAGCTGATGCCCCGACGCGCGAGCTCTTCCGGCAAGCGGGACCACCACAGCAGTTCCTTGCAGCTATCCAGCCCGTTGAGAAAGACCACGGCCGGGGCGGGCCCCTCGACCCCCTGGGCTTGGCTGAAGAGAACGGCGATTCGCTTGTCGCCATAAGGAATCTCGTATCTCGCCACGTTCAACGTGCCCAGCCGTGCACCATCGTCGAAGCTCTTGCGCCCCTTTTGGAAAGTTGCCAGCCGGTTCTCGGATCCCTGGGCCTGCATGCGTTCGGCGATCAGGTAATACAGGGAGGCGCGGTGCAGCTTGTCGCTGGCCGAGAAGCCGCGCCCTGAGGCGCTGTCCTCGTATGCCAGCGACACCAGCTGGTCGGCCTTGCGCACCCAGGCCTGCAGGAAAGCCTGGGTGCCGATGTCCTCCCCTTCTCGGGAAGCCTCGAGAAGCGGCTGACACATATCCATGATCTCGCCGAGCTTGGCACCGCTCTCCATGGCGATGGCGACGGAGAGATTCCAGACATAGTTGGGGAAATAGTTGAACAGTGCCATACGAAACGGCTCCTTGCTGAAGAGTGAAGGGATTCAAAGCAGCTCGGCCATGAGCGACACGCATTGTCGGTTGATCTCGGCCGGATCCACGTCGCGGCGTTTGCCCATCTGCATGTCGCCGATCGCCAGCGAGTTGAGGTTGACGAAGCGGCATCGCTCGATGCGCCGTTCGCGATAGCGGCACAGTGAAGGCTCCAGGGCATCGCCGCTTGCCAATTCGTCGGCCAGCACCAGAGCGTCCTCGATCGCCATACCGGCGCCCTGAGCGAGATGGGGAGTCGAGGCGTGGACGGCATCGCCCAGCAGCACCACCCGGCCCCTGTGCCATTCGTCTTCCAGAAAGACCACCTCGAGGGGCTTGGCGACGATGCCGGCACTATCGGTCACGTTGTCCATCAGCTTCTGGATCTGCGGTGCCGCATGGATGGCGCGCTTATGCATCAGTGCATGGGCCTGCTCGTGCTCCAGCCGGAAGTCGTCAGGCTCCTCGCTGAGCATGAACAAGTACATCAACTCCTTGGAGAGCGGCGTGAGGCCGCCATTGACGCGGCCGTAGAAGAGCTGAATGCCGGTTACGTCCGCGGGACGCGGCATGTTGTAGCGCCACACCCATTGGCCGGTATAGCGCGGCTTCGGCGCCTGTGGGAACAGCGTCTGGCGAGTCTGAGAGAAGATGCCGTCGGCCCCCACCATCAGATGGAAGGAATCGCGGCTCCCATCGCTTAGGGTGACCTCGACTGCGTCCCCACTGTCTTCCCACTGTTCGACGACGATCCCCAGGTGGATGTCGGTTCCCAGTTCGTGGGCCTTGCCGGCCAGGATGCTCTGTAGTGAGGTGCGCCGGATGCCCACGTTCGACGGCAGGTGTTCCCCTGCCAGCCGGGGGGCCGTAAAGGCAAACAGCGGATCTCCCTGCGGTCCGAAGCCCTGCGTGGTGTCGAAACCATAGGACTGCGCCAAGTAGTCCTCGAGGACGCCTATCTCCTGCATGGCGCGCAGAACGTTGAACTGTTGAATGATACCCACACCGCTGGCGGGCCAGTGGGGGGTCTTCTCTACCAGCGTTACCGCAAAGCCCTGGCGGCGCAGCGCGATGGAAGCCGTCAAGCCGCCGATACCACCACCGACTACGAGAATCTTTTCTTGTGTCATATCAATTACCTCCCAAGGCGACCCTAGTGAGCTAGCGGTTGCGATAAAAATTGAGGCTTCCCATTGCTGGTATTCACGTCACTGATGACAGGCCCGACGACATCGATGATGCGGCGCGATGCATCAGATCGGTCAGCCAGCGGATACCGGGATCCTGGTCTCGGTAGGCATGCCACTGGATACGCTCTTCGAGCAGCGGCATGTCGAAGGGGAGCGGGTGGATGTCGATGGCGACATGATCGCGGTAGCGTAGTGCCAGATGCTTGTGCACGGTCGCCACTCGCTCACTGCCGCTGATGAGCTGAGGGAGCGAGGCGAAGGTGTAGCTGGTCAGCGCGATGTCGCGATGGATGCCACGCTGTGCCAGCCACTGCTGCTCGAACGTTGCCCCACCTCTCGTTGGCACCATCTGTACATGGCGTGACTCGGTGTAGCGCTCCATGGTCATGAGCCTGCCGTGGTGACGGCTATGGGCGCAGGTGATGCAGACATACTCTTCGCTGAACAGATGCTCGCTGGGGTGATCGGCAGAAGTCAGCGCTCCGGGGGCTATCAGCACGTCGGCCTCACCCTTTTCGATGGCTCGGTAGGGAGACTCGATCTGTGGCAGGAGCTGGAAGCGGATGCTAGAAGACTCGTTGTCGGCCAGTTCAAGCACCTTCGGCATCAGGGTCGACATGGTGAAGTCCGACAGGATGATGCGGAAATCGCGCGTCGACTGGCTGGGATCGAAGGTGAGATCGGTGGCGACTGTTGCCTCGATACGAACCAGAATATCGCGTACCGAGTGCTTGATGGCTTGCGCGCGAGGCGTCAGTTCCATCCGTCGACCGACCTGGACCAGCAAGGGGTCGTCGAAGTAGCTCCTGAGCCGAGTGAGGGCGTTCGACATCGCTGACTGGGTCAGATTCATGCGTTCGGCCGCCCGGCTCACGGACTTGAGCGTCAGCATGTGATCGAGTGCCACCAGCAGATTGAGATCCAACTTATTGAAGTGCATGGCGTGTCACGGAAGTCGTTATCGTAATTATGTGAATCATTTATGCCTCGGATAGCAAAGCTCTGTGAAATGGATTTCATGAATGAATTAATGGATATCATGAATGGGTGAGTTAGCAGTCATTCATTCACATGATCCATTGGTCTAATCACGCGGAACCATTTTTCACGTGCCGCCATTCCCTCTAGCGTTACCTCATCGAGACAATGGATGCTCGGCATCCCATAACATCAACAACTCAGCCGACGAGGCAGCTATGCGAATCATGGGACCCGACGAGGTCGTGTTTGGCGTCGACGATGTCGAAGCGTCGAGAACCTTCCTGGTGGATTTCGGACTGGAGGAACAGCGGCAAGCTGACGGCAGCCTGCGTTTCGCCGCGCTGGATGGCACCGCCATCCGCATTCATCATCGAGAGGCGCAGGGGCTACCCGCTCCGCTGCCGACCGCCAACAGCCTGCGCCAGACGGTATGGGGCGTGGAGGATCAGGCGGCGCTGGACACCATCGCCGAGGAGCTCTCGCGAGACCGCGAGGTGCGTGCCCTGCCGGGGGGCGGAATTGGCTGCCAGGACGACGCGGGCTTCGAGATTGCCTTCCAGGTCACGGTACGGCGCCAGCTCGACCTGCCGCCCGAACGGATCAACTCGCCAGGCGCGGCACCGGGGCGGGGCGCCAATCAGATCGGCGCCGACGAGACGGCCCCGGCGTTACCGAGGACGCTGTCTCACGTGGTGTACTTCACCCCGGACATGGAGCGTATGCAGCGTTTCTACATCGACCGGCTGGGCTTCGTGGTCACCGATCACTTCACCAACACCGGCCCGTTCCTGCGCCCCCAAGCCAACGACGATCACCATGTGCTGTTCCTGCTGCAGACGCCGGATTACATGCAGGGGCTGGAGCACGTGGCGTTCCATATGCAGGGGCCATCCGAACTGATGTTGGCCGGTACCCGCATGATCAACAAGGGCTACGAAAGCTTCTGGGGGCCGGGCAAGCACAAGTTCGGCTCCAACTGGTTCTGGTACTTCAACTCGCCAATGGGTGTGCATGTCGAGTACGACGCCGACATGGACAAGCACGACGAGCGCTGGACGGCGCGTGAAGCCCCTTCCAACGCCGAGACGTCCCAGCTATTCCTGTTCCAGAGCACGTCCAAATGGGCTCCGATGGGAGGTCCGCCTCCAGGCAATAGGAAATGAAGTCGATGGCGCCACGCTGGCAGCATCTCGCCAGGCTGGACGAGATCCCCGTCGGAGAATCGAAGGGGTTCGATCTGCACGGCGAAGGACGGGACAGCTTATTCGTGGTCCGGACGGGTGAAGCCTCCGTGGTGGCCTATCAGAATGCGTGCCCGCATGTGGCGGGGGCACGCATGGCCTGGAAGAAGGACCGATTCATGAGTAGCGATGGTCGACATATTACCTGCTTCGGCCACGGTGCCCTGTTCCGGCCGGAAGACGGGTTCTGCGTGTCGGGGCCATGCCAGGGGCAGTATCTAGCCACGGTGGAGATCGCCATCCGAGAGGGGGAGCTCCACCTGCGCCTGGACGAATTGGCTAACTAGGCATGAACTTCTAAAGAATTAGAGGATGAGGGCAGGTATGTTGAAAGAAAGTCTTGATTTTGATGACGACTCTTCGCTCTTGGCCGTAAGGTGGCGATCTTGGGTGACCTCGCCGTTGTAGATAAACGGTCGGAGAATCGCTGCGTTAGATCAATAGTCTCGGTGATCGGCCGTACACGAAAGAATACCAAAGGTACATAGCCTTAAATTTTCGGTGGATGTGGCAGCGGCCCAGTAACTGGGCCCGGGCCGCTCTCTCCGAGTAATGAATTCAGGCAGTGGTCTTAGTGTTCAGCCAAACAGCGCCATATCGAGTGAAGGGCTTGGGAATGTCGATGGACTCCTGTAGGTCGTCCGCCGCGCTGCGTACCCAAAAGGGATCCCTTAGCATCTGGCGTCCGATGAAGACCAAGTCGGCCCTGCCATTCTGCAGTATTTCCTCGGCTTGACGCCCATTCTGAATGAGGCCGACCGCGCCAGTGGCGATGTCCAGGTGCTTGCGCAGCATTTCCGCTGCGGGTACCTGGTAGTTCGGATAGGACTCGACTTTCACCATCTTGATCCCCCCCGAACTGCAGTCGATCAGGTCTACACCTTGTTCCTTCATCCAGCGGCCGTACTCGAGGAAGGCTTCGGGAGTATTCCCGCCCGCGGCATGATCGGTACTGGAAATGCGCACGAAGAGAGGGCGCTCTCCCCAATACTTCTTCACCTCGTCGATGACTTCCCGCACGATTCGGTACCGGCGTTGAGCATCGCCGCCATATTCGTCATTACGGGTATTGGCCAGTGGCGACAGGAACTCGTTGAGTAGATAACCGTGGGCCGTGTGGATTTCCAGTATGTCGAATCCGGCTTCGACAGCGCGTCTTGCGGCCTGGCCGAACGCTTCCACGATCCTGGCGATCTCGTCGGGTTCCAGCGCATGGGGAACAGGGGACTCCTCGGTGAAAGGAATGGCGGAGGGAGCGACCCGAGTGACATTGGGCAGGTCCGCGTTGCGGCCAGCATGACCTATCTGCGCGCCGACCTTGGCTCCAAAGCCGTGCAGTAGCGCCACCAGCTCTTTCAGCCCGGCGACATGGGCATCACTCCAGATGCCGAGATCGCCTTTTCCAATGCGAGCATCGGCTTCCACCGCAAGCGTCTCCGGGAAAACGAGTCCGACCTGCCCCTGGGCTCGAGCACCGTAATGCACGCGATGCCAATCCGTGACAAAGCCATCTTCTTCCGCGCTGTGCATGCACATCGGCGACATGACCACGCGGTTGCGCAGTTTGAGACCTTTGAATTCGAACGGGGATAGCAACAAGCTCATATCGAGACTCCATGGGTTTAGCGTGGAATCGATGCTAATCTCTGCACGTGATTTTTGTAAGTACGCACAGTTTTGTATGGTAGGCACATTTTTTATACCTGGGAGAGGATATGAAGCTTGGCATTCCTCACGGCGAGGCGGAGGCATTTGCTTGCCCCGTGACCTTTACGGTCGATGTGATAGGGGGAAAGTGGAAGGCGCTGATTCTCTTTCACCTGATGTCAGAGACTCGGCGCTTCAATCAGCTTCGGCGGCTGATGCCCGAGATAACCCAGCGCATGCTGACGCTACAGCTTCGCGAGCTGGAGGCGGATGACATCATTCACCGGGAGGTCTACCGGGAAGTACCGCCCAAGGTGGAGTACTCGCTGGCACCTCTCGGAGAGACGCTGGTGCCTCTGATCACCGCCATGCGCGACTGGGGGGCGGCGCATGAAGAAGAAGTCCTGTCCCGGCGCCAGCGGGCTCGGGAGACGAGTTGAGGGGAGTGCGCGATGAACGTTAACTTGAAACTCATGCACACCTTTGCACGCGTGGCTCAATTGCGTAGCTTCAGTCGTGCGGCGGAGGAGTTGGGCCGTACCCCCTCCGCAATCAGTATGCAGATCGCCGAACTCGAGGGGCAGATGGGCCTTAAACTCCTCGAGCGCACCACTCGGAGTGTCACCACGACGCCCGATGGAACCTTTCTGTTGGAGCGGGTCCAGGACTCCATTAGGCGACTCGAGGAGGGGATTCTCGAGACACACGAATCCGCCGAGCGCAGGCGAGGGAGGGTGGCCTTCGGCTGCGCCCCTACGGTTTCGGCCAATCTGCTCGCCGCCGTGCTAGCGGAGTTCCGCCAGCGTTTTCCGCAGGTTTCCATCCATATCAGGGAGGTGACCTCAAGCGATCTTCTGGCCGCCGTACGCGATCGCGAGATCGATTTCGGCGTCACTCCCTTCGTGCAGGCCAGGTCTGACATGGCCTTCCGGCGACTGCTCCGCGAACCGCTCGTCGCGCTGGCCTCCAGCGAGCATTTTCGGGATCTGCCCGAGGCCTTGACGCTGGAACAGCTGGCCCGCCTGCCGCTGCTGGTGATGCAAGGCATGCCTATCATCACCCTGCATGATGGCAGGGAGTCGCAGATGCTGCTGACCGAGTATCTGAAGGGCGCTCGCCGGCCCCTCCATATCGCCTGCAGCGTCAGGCAGGCCGCGACGCTGGTGGATCTCGCCGAGTCTGGCCTGGGCATCGGAATCGTGCCGAGGCTGGCGGTACCGCCGGAGATGCCACCGGGTATGCGTATGCTCAAGCTCGTCGAGCCTCGGGTCGTCAGGGACATCGGGATCGCGACACTCAAGGAGGAAATCCTGAGCGAGCCGTCAACGGCTCTGGCCGAGATATTCGAGAAACGGCTCAACCCCGGCGACGTCAAGGGGGGCTCGCAAGGCCGGTGAAGCGACCATCGAGGTTGGCATCCCGATGGCTGATGCCACCAGGCGACTGGAAGTGTTTCCGCTTTTGCCTTTTCCGCCCGGCTCGCGGGCAGGCTTCGAGGCGTTATCAGGTTTTCTGATCAATCTTTAAGATTAATCAGGTTGTTGTAATGCTCACCCCCGTTTAAGTTTCGTCCAGTGGCCGGGTCGCCCACGGGTTACCTGGCGGTATTCCAGCCGCCTGCCACGACGCCAGCTCGATATACATGATGGAGGGGCGCTGCCAACGCACCGTTGGTTCTGCCTTGCCAATAACAAGGATAACTGTGGGGGGCGTAATGCCGATACTCAGATGGATACCGATTGCTGTCTTATCCCTGTGGGCGACAGCCGCCACGGCGCAGAATGTCGTCATGGCTCACACCTTGTCGTCCACGTCTCACTACGGGCTGGGCGTCAAGGCCTTCGCTGAAAAACTGAACGAACTGTCGAACGGCAAGTACCAGGTCACCGAGGCACCTGCGGGGCAGCTTGGTGGCGAGCGCGATTTGATCGAAGGCTTGCAGATCGGCTCCGTCGACCTCGCCATCGTGGCGTCTGCTCCTCTGGCCAATTTCGTGCCTGAAATCTCGATTTTCGATCTGCCTTTTCTGTTCAAGGACTACGAGCATGCCAGAACCGTACTCGATGGTGAGATCGGCGACGAGCTGCTCAAGAAAGTCGACGGGAATGGTTTGCATGCGCTGGCCTGGTCTGAGAACGGCTTTCGTAATCTGACCAACTCGAAGCATGCCGTTTCCGAGCCTGCGGATCTGGTGGGTCTTAAGATTCGCACCATGGAAAATCGGCTGCAGATGGCGGCCTTTGCCGGTATGGGGGCGTCGCCCACGCCGATGGCGTTCAACGAGCTCATCCCGGCGCTACAGCAAGGCGTGGTCGATGGACAGGAGAATCCTCTTACCGTCATTACCTCTTCACGTATGTGGGAGGTACAGAAATACTTCTCTGCGACGCGGCATGTCTATTCGCCCGCCATCATTCTTGCTTCTCCTTCACTCTACGACGGCCTCTCCGACGAGGAAAAGCACTGGTTTCGGGAAGCCGCCCAGGCCTCAGTGGCGGCCACTCGGGCGGAGGTCACGCGGCTGGAGGCTGCGGGCGTAGAGATGTTGAAAACGCATGGCATGACGGTGACCACCAATATCGACCGGGCGGCCTTCGCCAAGGCCGCCGAAGCGGCTTCTTACGAGCTCTATACCGATCCGTTCGGTACCGAGCTGATCGACCAGATCAAAGCTGCCGAGTAATCGCGGCCGGCGGCGGGGATAGGGTGCGTGGTGGTGACAGCAAACCGGCCCCCACGCGCTCGCCGACGTGCACCAACCCATCGATGGTAGCGTTATCCATGAACCTGATACTATCTATCGAAGCTATAACCTCGAAAATCGCGACCCGGGCGGCGGTGTCTTTCCTCGCGCTCGCCACGGGGCTGACGATCTACCAGGTCGTCACTCGATTCGCCTTTGGCGATCCCTCTTCCTGGTCCGAGGCGGCGGCTCGTACGTCCATCATTTGGGCCGTCTTTCTCGGCGTCTCCGCCACCATCCGCAGCGGCAGCATGATCGCCGTGGACGTGGTGCAGCGCGCCCTCCCGCAACGCCATGCCCGCCTCATCGCCAACCTCACGCGGCTTCTGAGTCTGATCTTTTTCAGTGTGCTGGTCGTCTACGGGGCAATGCTGATTGATCGCGTCTCATCACAGTTGTTGTCGTCGCTGAACGTCTCGATCGGGTGGGCCTATGCCGCAATTCCCGTCGGTTCGGGCTTTGCGGTCATCTCGCTGATCGCCGAGTTGGTGCGATCAAACGCTCCCCAGGCGTCGCGGGACGCAGCCGCTGGTGGTGAGGAGAGGCAGTCATGAATATCGCGCTCTTAGCATCGTTGCTGGTCCTGCTCCTCGCCAGCGTGCCCATCGCCGTTTCCATCGGCATGGCGTCGATAGTTGGCATACTGGTCTATGGCAATCTACCGCTGCTCATCGTTCCCCAGCGTCTGTTCGCGGGTCTGGACAGCTTTCCGCTGATGGCGGTTCCGCTGTTCATTCTGGCAGGCAATCTGATGGCCCAGGGTGGCATATCGCTGCGACTGGTCAATCTTGCCAAGGCGCTGGTGGGCGGCTTCCAAGGCGGTTTGGGTGCCGCCTGTGTCATCACCTGCTTGATGTTCGCAGCCGTCTCCGGTTCCTCGGTGGCGACGACGTTCGCGATCGGTGCCATCTTGATTCCGGCCATGGTGAAGAATGGATATCCGACGCCGATGGCTGCCTCGATCCAAGCGACATCGGCAGAGCTCGGAGTCCTCATACCACCTTCGATTCCGCTGATCCTGTTCGGGGTGGCGACGGAGACCTCGGTGGGGCAGCTCTTCATCGGGGGCTTCGGTCCGGGAATCCTGATTTCCCTGGCGCTGCTGCTGACGGTCTACACGCTCTGCCGATTGCGCGGTGTGGGGATCGACGACGGCGCGGACCGGCTTTCGCTCGGCCGGGCATTGCTGGCCGCCGTGCCGGCGCTGGCGGTTCCCGTGGTCATCCTCGGCGGGATCTACAGCGGCATCTTCACGCCGACCGAAGCGTCCGCCGTCGCCGTCGCTGCCGCCTTGGTGGTCGGCCGATTCGTCTACCGCGACTTGAACCTGGGTGATGTGCCAACCATTCTGCGTGCGACGGTCATTTCCACTACCTCGATCATGCTGATCATCTCGGCGGCGGCGCTGTTTTCTTTCCTGATCGCCAGGTCGGGGCTGACCTCGCATATCGCCGAGCTGTTCTATGGCGCCTTCGACTCGAAGCTAACCTTCCTGCTAGCGATCAACTTATTGCTGCTGGTAGTAGGGATGTTCGTCGAAACGTCTGCGGCCATTTTGATTCTCGCGCCCATTCTGACGCCGGTGGCGGTGGCTTACGGTGTGGATCCCGTGCATTTCGGGCTGATAGTGGTCGTCAACCTGGCACTCGGGATGGTCACGCCGCCGCTCGGTGTCAATCTCTTTGCCGCGTGCGCCGTCGCCAAGATACCAGTCGATAAGATTATTCCGCAGCTGGTTTGGTTCGTGATGGCGGTATTTATCAGCCTGATGGTCATTACCTACGTGCCGGCTATCACCCTGACCCCGGTTGAATGGTTTACCGGGACGCCCTGACCTTCGCCTGCGGCGGTTTGGCCGGACGTTGTGCCGGAATAATGGGATGAAGTTTGCAATTCGCCATATTAGAGAGATTGCGTAATGAAGAAGATTGGCATTATTGGTGTCGGATTAATGGGCCACGGAATTGCCAAGAATATTGTCGAGAAAGGCTGGGATCTACACTTTCTTGACCAGCAAGGCAACCAGCCGACCGTCGACTTAATCGAGAGAGGCGCCACTCCCTGGCCCAATGCGACCGATGTGGCAGCCATTTGCGATGTATTGGTCCTATGCGTAACTGGCACACCTCAGGTTGAGGATGTGCTTGTGGGGAGCGGTGGCGCACTGGCTTCGCTGAAGTCCGGCGCGATCGTAGTCGATTGTTCAACAGCGATTCCGAGCTCGACACGAGTGCTGGCCGATAGGGTCAAGGAGGAAGGCTGTGAATTTGTCGACGCCGCAATGACGAGAACTCCGAAAGAGGCTGAGGAGGGGCGGCTCAACCTTCTGGTTGGGGGAGAGACAACGGTCATACAGCGTATTCGACCGCTGCTGGAGAGTTTCTCGGAAAACATCTTCGTTGCTGGGGGCGTCGGCAGCGGCCACCAGTTGAAACTGGTTCACAACATGGTCTCGCTGGGCTCCGTTACCTTGATCGCGGAGGTGGCCGCTTGCGCCATAAAGGATGGTATGGATGTGGAAGCCATGGTGGATTGTTTGAGAAAAGGTGGGGCCGGGGGGGCGGCGCTAGAGCGGGTCGCGCCCTACATCCTAGAAGGTAATGCCGACCTGCTGCGTTTCACCATCCAAAATGCCCACAAAGATGCCGACTACTACGACCAAATGGCCGAGGAGTCTGGTGCGTCTCGCCTGGTGGCCCGGGCTATTCGCGAGACCTTGGGAGCGCTAGTCGAGCGTGGTGATGGAGGCGCCTTCATGCCTGAGCAAGTGGCCCTGCTTCAGAAGGCGCCGCTTAAAAAGCCTTAAAACGAGTCGACATCCGGCGTGCCTGCACCGTAAGCAGGCGCGTGAGGAAGCGTTTACGAAGACTGTTAAGAAATTTCAAACAGTTTATAAGAATATCAAGTTTGTTTGAAATATGGCGACGCCATAACATCGCTATGCAAGGCGTTTTACCTTGGCGCATGCGTTGCCGTCAGCGGCTTGAGAGGGAAAACGAGATGACCGAAACCTATATCGCGTGTGAAGTCAGCGGCCAAATTGCAACGATTACGTTGCAGAACCCGCCGCTCAACCTCTTCAAGATTGAGATGACCGGACAGCTCGAGGCCGTTCTTGAGAAGCTGCGCCAAGACGACAGCGTGCGTGCAATCGTGCTGACCGGTTCTGGCAAGGCGTTTTGTGCCGGCTCCGATATCGCCGAATTCGAGCACTTTCATCGGCCCGGGCAGGTCATCGAGCGCAAATTGCGCCGCCAGAACGCGGTATTCCAGAAACTGGATACCTTTCCCAAACCGGTAGTAGCTGCCATTCACGGCCTCGCCTTTGGTGGCGGCCTGGAAATCGCCCTGTGTTGCGATCTCATCGTTGCCGAAAGCGACAGCCGATTCGCGCTGCCCGAGATGCGTCTGGGGGTGTTCCCTAGCAGCGGCGGGCCATACCGGGCTGTGCGTCGGATCGGAGAAGGCCGGACCAAGCAACTGATCTTTCTGACGGAATCGGTGGATGCCGATACTGCACTGCAGTGGGGGTTGATCGACCGTATTGCCGCCAAGGGAGAGTCGCTGGAAGCCGGGCTGGCGCTGGCGGCAGAGATGGCTAAGCGCCCGGCGCTGGCGTTCGCGTTGTGCAAGCCGCTGATCGACGAGGCCACCCGGTTGTCCTTACCGGAGCTAATCGCGCGATCGCTGGAGTCCAGCGACGCCGTGTTTACCTCCGCCGACTGCCGGGAGGGCGTGCGCGCTTTCTTCGCCAAGGAAACACCCGATTTCAGCTCTACCCAAAACACGCCGGAGGCCTCATGAAGCCGCTTGAAGGATTGAAGATCGTGACTGTCGAGCATTTTGCCGCCGGACCTTACGGATCGATGTTGCTGGCCGATCTGGGGGCAACGGTGATCAAGGTGGAAAACGTCAAGACCGGCGGCGACCCGGCAAGGCGTCTTGGGCCGCACTTCCTGGGCAATAACGACAGCCTGGTCTTCCAGGGTTGGAATACCTGCAAGCAGAGCTTGGCCCTGGATCTCAAAGACCCGGAAGACCGTCGGGCCTTCGAGAGCGTGGTTCGTACCGCCGATGCGGTTATGAACAACCTGCGCGGCGACCAGCCGGGCAGGATCGGACTCGATTACGCCAGCCTCAAGCACCTGAACCCGGAACTGGTCTGCCTGCATATCTCCGCTTACGGCCGCAACAATTCGCGCGCCGCCTGGCCTGGCTACGACTACCTGATGCAAGCGGAGGCCGGGCTGATGCACTTGACTGGTGACCCCAGCGCCGACCCAACCCGTTTCGGCGTGTCGATCATCGACTTTATGACCGGCACGCTCGGCGTCACTGGGCTCCTCGCTGGGGTGCTCAAGGCCCGTACGTCAGGTGAGGGCAGTGACGTCGACGTCAGCCTGTTCGATGTTGCACTGCATCAGCTCGGATACGTTGGAACCTGGTATCTCAACGAGGGGGTTGAGTCCAATCGGGTGCCCCGCGGCTCCCACATGTCCGTTTCGCCGGTGCAGACGTTCACCTCCGCCGACGGCTGGATCTACGTGATGTGCATGACCGAGCAATTCTGGCAGCTCATGCTGGAGAAACTGGACCGCCAGGATCTGGCCGAGGACTCGCGTTTCGCCGATCAGAACCTGCGCTCCCGCCATCGTGACGAGTTGACTCCGATTCTTGACCAGGAGTTTGCCAGTCAGCCCACCAAGCACTGGCTCAAGGTCTTCGAGGGCATCCTGCCGATCGCACCGATCTACACGGTGAAAGAAGCGCTGGACAATCCGTTCGTTCAGGAGGTCGAGATGATTTCCGAGGTCCCACATTCTTCACGTCCGGACATGCGCTTGCTGGCCAGCCCGTTGCGCTTCAATGGCCAGCGGCCAAGGCAGCGGGCGGGCAGCGCCTTCGGTGCCGACAATGCCGGCCTCCTGAGCGTCGATGCGCGAAAGGTGAATGGCTGAGCGGAATGACATTCGACCGCTGCCGTCGTCCGGCAGCGGCCACCAGGATATCAAAAGGAGTCACACATGAACGACATGACCTCAATGGACGGGCTGCGCATCCCCGAGCCGTTGAACCTGATCTCAGGAGAGTGGGTGCCCTCGCGAAGCGGCCGGCTGATGCCCGTCGTCTCCCCAATCGACGGGGAACAGTTCGCGCAGATCGCCGACAGCGATTCCGAGGACATCGAATCTGCGGTGGCCTCAGCGAGAGCGGCGTTCACCGAAGGCCCCTGGGCGAAGCTGTCGGCGGCGGAACGCGGGCGACTGCTGGCTCGGCTCGCCGCGCGGATTCTCGAAGAGGCGGAGCCGTTGGCGCGGCTGGAGACCAGAGACAACGGCAAGCCGATCAAGCAGTCGCGCGCCGACATGACGATCCTGGCGCGTTACTTCGAGTTCTATGGCGGGGCGGCGGACAAGTTCCATGGCGAACTCATCCCCTTTCTGGAGGGGTACGACGTCGCGATGTACCGCGAGCCCCATGGCATCGTGGGTGTCATCCTGCCTTGGAACTATCCGGCCCAGCAGATCGGGCGCTCGGTGGCGCCGGCACTGGCCATGGGTAATACCGTGGTGCTCAAGCCCTCGGAAGATGCCTGCCTGAGCGGCCTTCGCATCGCCCAGCTGGCGATAGAGGTCGGTTTCCCCGCGGGGGTATTCAACGTCGTGACGGGCCGTGGAGAGATCGTCGGCAAGGCGCTATCCGAGCATCGCGGCGTCGACTTCCTCTCGTTCACCGGCTCGCCGGAGGTTGGCACCTTGGTGCAGATCGCGGCGGCTAGGAACTATGTGGGCTGTACTCTGGAGCTTGGGGGTAAATCTCCCCAGCTGGTGTTCGAGGACGCGGATCTATCGGTAGCGCTCCCGGTGCTCGTCAATGCCCTGGTTCAGAATGCGGGGCAAACCTGTTCGGCGGGCAGTCGCGTGCTGGTGCAGCGCTCGATCTACGATCGTGTTGTGGAGGAACTGAAAACGCGCTTCGAGGCGATAGAGGTCGGACCTTCCGACGAGTCGGTAATCATGGGGCCCCTCATCTCTGCCAAGCAGAAGCAGCGGGTCGAGCGTTACATCGCCGAGGCCGACGCACCGGTGATCGCCCGGGGGCGGATCGGCTCGGCGGCGCCGGCGGAGGGTTTCTATGTCGCACCGGTAGTGTTCGGGCCGTGCGATCCGGCTTCTACCATCGCTCAGGAGGAGGTCTTCGGGCCGGTCCTCTGTGTCATCCCCTTTGATGACGAGGAAGAGGCGATCACCATCGCCAATGGCACCGACTACGGCCTGGTGGCGGCGCTCTGGACCCGTGACGGTGCACGCCAGAAGCGAGTCGCCAAGGCGCTCCACTGTGGTCAGGTGTTCATCAACAACTATGGTGCTGCAGGGGGCGTCGAGTTGCCTTTCGGCGGCGTGCGGAAATCGGGCCATGGGCGCGAGAAAGGATTTGTCGCCCTGCAGGAGTTTTCGAGAATCAAGACGGTCGTCAACCACTACGGGTGACGGTGTATCCGGCAAGTCGATGGCCAGTGGCCGGGCGAAGCTGGAATGACGCATAGAGGAGAAAGACCATGAAAGTCGCCATCGTGGGGGCCGGTGCGGTCGGCTGCTATTACGGCGCCATGCTGGCGCTGGCCGGGCACCAGGTCGTGCTGTTGGGACGTGCGGCCCTCGTCGAGGCGGTGGCCCGCAACGGTCTGATCCTGGAGAAGCACGGCGAGCGCCGGGTCGCCTCGGCAGAGGCCAGCAGCGACCCGGCGGCAATCGCGGGGGCCGAACTGGCGATGGTCTGCGTGAAGTCCGGCGACACCGAGCGCGCCGGGCGGGAAATGGCTCCGCATCTGAGTCCGTCCTGCATCGTGCTCAGCCTGCAGAATGGTGTCTCCAATGCCGGAACGCTGGAGGCACTTCTCGGCCGGCCTGTGATGCCGGTTGTGGTCTATGTGGCCAGCCGCATGAACGGGGCCGGCGTGGTGCACCACGAAGGGCGTGGGGAGCTGGAGCTGTCCGGAGAGCGAGCGGACGAGGTGGCGGGCATTCTTAACGCGGCCGGAGTCGAGACTCAAGTCAGCGAAGACGCCATGGCGTCTCTGTGGGCCAAGTTGGTGGTGAACTGTGCCATCAACCCGCTTTCGGCTATTACCCGCATGCCCTACGGCCGGATGGTGGAGCAGGACGGCATACCGCAACTGATGGAAGAGATCGCCGGCGAGGCGATCGCCGTCGCTCAGGCGGAGGGCATTGTCGTGCCGGATGGGGTATTTGATGCTATTCGCGCTATTCCTACGTCGATGGCCGGGCAGTACTCGTCGACAGCCCAGGACCTGATGAACGGCAAGCCCACGGAGATCGATTTCCTCAACGGGGAGGTCGTCGTGCGCGCCGCCCGGCATGATATCGCTGTCCCCCTCAACCGCACCCTGACGCTGCTGGTTAAGAGTGCGGAGCGGTTCGGCGTCAATGACCTGAAAGGAAACGTGGAACGATGAAGCTACAGCATATCGCTGCCTTCTCCGCCGAGGGGCGTGGTGGCAATCCGGCGGGGGTAGTCCTGTGCGACGACCTGCCCGCCGCCGAGCGGATGCAGGCACTGGCTGCAGAGGTCGGTTACTCGGAGACGGTATTCGCCGCTCCCACCGGTAATGGCTGGCGGGTGCGCTACTTCGCGCCCGGCGTCGAGGTCGATTTCTGTGGTCACGCCACGATCGCGCTGGGTGCCGCGCTCGCCCGGCAACAGGGGCCGGGGCTGTTTCCGCTCGAACTCAACAAGGCCAATATCACAGTCGAGGGCCATCTTTCGGCAACGCGGTGGGGAGCCTCCCTGCAGTCGCCGTCAACCCGCAGCGGCCCGGCGTCGGCGCTGCTTCTCGAGGAGGCGCTGGCGCTCTTCGGGCTGAGCCCGGACGATCTCGACCCGAGGATACCCGCGGCGATCGCCCATGGCGGCGGCGACCATCTGATCCTGGCGCTGAACTCTCGGGAGCGGTTGCGGGCGATGCAGTATGACCTCGATCAGGGGCGCGTACTGGCCGCCCGCGAGGGGCTCGTTACCTTCAACTTGGTCCATGCCGACACCGCACGTCACTTCCACGCCCGTAATCCGTTCCCGTTCGGTGGCGTCTACGAGGACCCGGCCACCGGGGCGGCGGCGGCCGCACTGGCCGGCTACCTGCGCGATCTCGACTGGCCGCACGAGGGCGCCATCGTCATTCGTCAGGGGGAGGACATGGGCGTGCCTTCCTGCCTGGAAGCCGGCATCCCGCCAGAGCGGGGTGCCAGCATTCGCGTCTCCGGAGACACTCGCGTGCTCCGCGAGCCATCCATCATCGATAGCAAGGAGTGAACATGACACCGGAACAGAAACTGGATTCGTTGGGACTCGTTCTGCCAGCAGCCCCCGAACCGTTGGCGCAGTACCGCCCGGTCAAACAGGTGGGCGACATGTTGTACCTGTCCGGTCAGGTCCCCCGCAATGCCGATGGCACACTCGTCACCGGCCGGATGGGCCAGGACACCTCGATCGACGACGGGTATGCGGCGGCGCGCAACGTCGGCCTTCAGCTGCTGGCGGTTGCCAAGTCGGTGGTCGACGACTTGGCGCGCATCGAGATCGTCAAGGTGACCGGCATGGTCAACGCCGATCCTAATTTCCGTGATCATGCCAAGGTGATCAATGGCTGCTCGGATCTGTTCACCGAGGTCCTGGGCGAGGCCGGTTTCCATGCCCGCTCGGCTGTCGGTATGGGGTCGCTGCCGCTGGGCGTGGTCGTCGAAATCGAGGCCATCATCGCCATCAGGTCGTAGATCGCCAACAGCAGTAGAAGAGACGATGCGTTCCTTTCAAGACAATAATAACGGAGATGTCACATGCTCGATCTGCTCAACGAGTTGCTTTGGGGCAAACTGCTGCTGGTGCTATTGGTCGCCGTCGGCATCGGCTTTACTGTCGCCTCTCGCGGCGTCCAGTTTCGCTACTTCGGTCGAATGTTTCGCGTGCTCGGCTCGGGCCAGGCCTTCAAGCGCGAACAGAACGGACACCTCAGCTCCTTCCAGGCGCTGGTGCTGTCCGTCGCCGGCCGCGTCGGCGGCGGCAACATCGCTGGTGTCGCGGTGGCGATTACCTTGGGCGGGCCAGGGGCTATCTTCTGGATGTGGCTGGTCGGCCTGATGGGCATGGCCACCAGTTTCCTGGAGTGCACCCTCGCCCAGACCTACAAGCAAGCCGAGGGTGACGGCACCTACCGCGGCGGGCCGGCGTACTACATCACCCGAGGGCTCGGTCGGCGCTGGAAGTGGCTAGCAAACGTCTATGCTGTGCTGCTGCTGCTCACGTTTGGCCTCGCCTTCACCGGGGTGCAGTCCTACGCTGCGGCCACCTCCCTGGCAGACGCCTTCGGCTTTCCGGTCCTGGCCTCAGGCATCACGCTCGCCGTGATCGTCGGACTGATCATCTTTGGTGGTATCAAGCGCATCGTCCGTATCTCCGACGTAGTGGTGCCGGTGATGGCTGTGGGCTACCTGCTGGTGACGCTGGTCGTGCTCGTTATGAACGTCGACAAGCTGCCCGGCGTGATCGCACTGATCTTCCATAGCGCCTTCGGTCTCGAATCGGCGGTGGGCGGCGGCATCGGTGCTGCCATCATGATGGGGCTCAAGCGGGGGCTCTTCTCCAACGAGGCGGGGCTGGGCAGTGCTCCCAACGTGGCCGCGGTGGCCTATGTCCCCCACCCGGTCAACCAGGGCATCGTGCAGGCCTTCTCGGTCTTCATCGACACCCTGCTTATCTGTTCCTGTACCGCCTTTCTGATCCTTCTCAGTGGGGTCTATGCCCCCGGCATGGACAGCGATCTGAGTGTCGTGGCCCTTACCCAGGCGGCGATGGCCGAGCATGTCGGCGCCTGGGGCAGGTCATTCGTTAGCATTTCGCTGCTGTTGTTCGTCTTCAGCTCAATTCTCTACAACTATTATCTAGGCGAGAACAGTCTGTATTACTTCAGCCCCAACAATCGCTTGCTGACGACGCTCTATCGGGGGTTCGTGGTGATACTGGTGGGCTGGAGTGCAACTCGCGACCTGAGTTCGGTATTCGGCTTCGCCGACGTGACCATGGGGCTGCTAGCGGTCGCCAACCTTGTCGCTCTGATTTTGCTGTTCAAGCCTGGCCTGGCAATCCTCAGGGATTATGACGACCAGGTACGAAAGGGCATCGACCAGCCAATATTCGATGTCAGGAAACACCCTAGACTCGATCTGGATCCGACATCCTGGGAAATGGAGGCAGGCAACACCGGCATCGGCCAGCAGGATTTGAAGAGGGGCTCGGCACTTACCGATCGTTGAGTCATTGCGCGAGGTCGCCCCCGATAGCCCGTCAGACAGGCCATTGCCGGCCAATGGCGGTGGGGCGAAAACATCATCACGGAGAGAGGAATACCATGTCTTATCAATGCGTCAAACGTCTCGGGCTCGTCGTCAAAAAGTCCGGCATGTCACAGGAGGCGTTCGAGAAACACTGGCTAACCGTGCATGCGGATCTTTGCAAGCAGTTGCCCGGCATGTTGCGTTATTCGGTGAACCTTGTTAGCCGCGAACAGTTTCCCGAGTTCGGTTACGACGGTTTTTCTGAACTCTGGTTCCGCTCCGAAGAAGCGTTGAACGCGTCGCTCGCCAGCCCCGAGGGCAAGACCTTGCTGGCGGACCTGCCGAACTTTACGGAAACCATCTACCCCATACTAAGCCACGAATATCAGCATATTTGGTCCGGCCAGTGACAGGGCGCGCCTACGCGACGAACTGGGTTGGTTCCCATTATCGAAATAGTTGATCGCATGACTTGATTTTTCTGAGTCGAGTTTTCTCCCGTCGGTGTGTCTCTCGGGTCGGCGTCAATCGCGCTCTCAATGGGAAATTGCCGGCTTAGCCGGCGGGAGTTTTTTAATAATATCGAGCAGCTCTGAAAGTTGGCCCTAGATAGCGGAGCTTAATACCTAGATTCTTCGGCCAATGCTTGACAAAAGGAGTGACTATGCAAGGCTCATCCTCATCCCGTCCTTTGGACGGCATCACGGTCGTCAGCCTGGAGCATGCCATCGCGGCTCCTTTCTGTACTCGTCAATTGGCCGACCTTGGTGCTCGAGTAATCAAGGTGGAAAGACCCGAAGTCGGCGACTTTGCTCGCGGCTACGACGAGCGCGTCGAGGGACTGGCGTCACATTTCGTTTGGACGAATCGCTCCAAGGAAAGTCTGACGCTGAACGTCAAGGCCGATGAAGCCGACGATATCATGCAGCGGCTGCTTCAGGACGCCGATGTACTGGTCCAGAATCTTGCGCCTGGTGCCTCTGCCCGGCTGGGCCTGTCGTTCGAGGCCCTCCACGAACGCTTTCCGCGGCTGATCGTCTGTGACATTTCAGGGTACGGTGGTGATGGCCCCTACCGGGACAAGAAGGCATACGATCTGCTGATCCAGAGCGAGGCTGGTTTCCTATCCACTACGGGGTTTCCCGGTGAGGGTGGCATGGCTAAAGCGGGGTGTTCTATCGCCGATATAGCGGCCGGCATGTACGCCTACACTAATGTCCTCTCCGCACTGATCCATCGAGAGCGGAGTGGTGTGGGCAGCCACATTGATGTCTCTATGCTGGAGAGCTTAGCCGAATGGATGAGCTATCCGATGTACTACGCCTATAACGGCGCCCAGCCCCCAGCACGCGCTGGCGCCTCCCACTCGACGATTTATCCCTATGGCCCCTTCCCGGCGGGGGATGGAGAGACGGTGATCCTGGGATTACAGAATGAGCGCGAGTGGCAGGCCTTCTGTGAGGTCGTGCTGCAGGATGTGTCACTGGCCGGCGATGCACGCTTTTCCAGCAATGCCAAGCGCTCGGCCAATCGTGCGGAACTGCGCGCGCTAATCTGCACGACCTTCGCGGCACTTAGTGCCGAGCAGGTCATCGCTCGACTTGATCAAGCCAAAATCGCCAATGCCCACGTCAACGACATGCATGGCGTGTGGCAGCACCCGCAGCTCGAGGCCCGCCACCGCTGGGTCGAGGTGCCCTCCGCAGCAGGCCCATTGCCGGCGCTACTTCCCCCTGGTCGCAATAATGCCTATACGCCGCAGATGGGCGGAGTTCCTTCTTTGGGCGAGCACAGCGTGAAGTTGTTGAGGGAGCTAGGTTTCTGTAATGAGGTGATAAACGACTTTGAATCCCGTGGTGTGATTTGATAAGCCATGAGACTGCACCACCCTCGGGTTGTATGTTTTTCAAAGCCTAGCGCCAAGGGTGTTGATGAGGGTCTACGAGCCGTGCCTGCTTTGTCAAGATGTTTGATTTAGAAATTAAAGAGAGAGGCTTTTTGTTGTGAAATTGTTCGTCCCATTTGTCTTTCACAACTACATTTTCTATCAGCTTTAGGTCTGTGGGACGCCATAAGCAGAATTCGAATATCCAGGCTTAGAACAAGATTTTGAAAGTTAAGATGGAGTGTTTGACTGGGGGGACAGGCCGTCGTGTACTCTACCAAAGAGTCAGCTAGGGCCGCATTAATCCACGATGATGCTAACGAGTAGCTATTGCGGCGTCCTTGTTGCAAGGTGATACCTGATCTCTAGTATATGGTGCGGGAACTGTTTCTATAACCGGTCCAGGGCAATCCAACACCTGGCGAGGTTGCTCAATCAGGCTTGATTTGAGGGTTCGAAATGTACTGCTAATAAGGTGTTTTCTTGAATTCTTGGTCAGTTTGGTGAGCCTTGTGGTCAGCATCTAATAGCCTGTTTGATGCGTCTTGAAGGGTTTCTCCATTACACAGGTTACCGACGCTGCTCGTATGTCTGCGATGGTTTGTTAGAGCTGGGGGCGTCCCCTATCTAAACTGCTAGCTTTAATTGTTGGTTGCCTCCATGTTGTTTGGATCGTAAATATTACTTGCAGCTGCACCTGTGGGGATTGTTTCTACGTCTTTGTAGGAATGTGATCTGATCGACGAAGTCACCAATGACCAATGAGCTAGAGCGAGGCGGCTTGATGGTTTTAATTGAACAGAGAAATCTGAAAGGCATTGTTGTGCTGTGCTAGAGTTCGGTAATTCTTTTTAGTGGCAGAGGCAGGCGGAAAATCCTGAAGGTTAATATTCTAATAAAAATAAATAGTTTATTTCTGATTTTCATGGCAGTGTCGTTATAAAAAGTATGGTTTTTCAGGCGTGTGCGGATAAATAGGTAAGTCTATACGATTCGTGAAATTGATGATTGATATATATTGTCTTGTGCCGAAGTGGTCTGCAATCACTATGCGCGCTTATTCATAAATGATGATCTGTCTCCAGGCAGGCTAAGAATTTTAAAGTTTGTCGATTACTTAGAGGGCTTCTGTGATTCAATAAATATTTCGCTCGGGGTCTACCGTTGCAAATGTTTATGAGGTGTGGAGTGGCTATCATCGATAAAAGTCATGCTTTTATAAGAATAAAATTCGCCATAATAAACAGAGAAGGCGGTGTATAATAGAGCCTTTTTTCAAAAAAATCTCGCACAATCAAATACTTAAGTTCAGTATCGTTGCTGTGATTTTTCCTCCGATAATTCGCTCGACTGCACGGCTATCACCCGGAGTCGTGTTAATCGAAAATCGAGAGGAGAGCGATAATGGTCGTTACGTTAGATGTCATCCAGACCGCGGGCGTCGCGGCGGTGGTCTATTTTTTCGGAATGTCGGTGAAGCATCGTGTGGTGGTACTTCGACGCTTTTTCATTCCGGCACCGGTCATCGGCGGGCTTGTCGTCAGCGTGCTGTTGTTTGCGATGTCCCAAGGGGGCGGGGTCGAGGTGCATTTCGACAAGACCCTGCAGAATTTTTTCATGAACCTGTTCTTCACCTGCGTGGGGTTCACGGTGAGTGCCGCGTTGATTCGCTCCAGTGGCCGGCAGGGCGCGCTGCTCGCCGTCATCGCGGTGGCTTTTCTGGTGATCCAGAACCTCGTTGGCGTGGGATTGAGCCGATTGCTGGGCATCAATGAGTTGCTGGGCGTCGCCATGGGCTCCATCTCGATGTCCGGTGGTGTCGGTTCGGGCGCAGCGTTCGGGCCCACGCTGGAAGCCGCCGGTGCAGCTGGCGCGACGACGGTCGGCATCGCCGCGGCGACCTTCGGGTTGCTGATGGGCAGTCTCATCGGTGGCCCCGTTGCCAAACGCCTGATCGATCGGCATGGCCTGCGCTCGGAGGGAAAGGAGCGCCATTCCGCCCGGCCGGTGGAGGTGCCGGCACCATTGACCGGCACTGGGCTTTTCCGCTCGACCCTAGTCATTCTGATCGCCGCCGCCATCGGGACCGTGATTTCCTGGCTGCTCAATTTTACCGGGATCCAGTTCCCTTATTACGTCGGTTGCCTGTTCGGCGGCGCGCTGGTACGCAACCTCGCCGATACCGGCAAGTTTCCTCTGCGCATGCCCGAGATCGATGTGATCGGCGACATTGCGCTCAACCTCTTTCTGTCGATCACGCTCATGAGCCTCAATATCGCGGCGTTGATCGGGCTGGCGCTACCTATGGTGCTCATTCTGCTGACGCAGATGACGGTTATGGCGCTCTACGCCTATGTCGTCACCTTCCGCTGCATGGGACGTGACTACGATGCGGCCGTGATGGCGGCGGGGCATTGCGGTGTGGGACTGGGCCAGACACCCAACGCGCTGGCGAACATGTCCGCGGTCATCGAGGATCGTGGGCCCGCCCCACGGGCCTGGTTCGTATTGCCGATCATCACCGTGGTGTTCATCAACATCTTCAATCCACTGATCATTACGCTGTTCATCAACCTGTTCGCGTGACAGTGCAAGCAACATATTCTCAAAAAGAATGTTTAAAGATACAAAAATATCGCTTTTTTGAGTCTGTGACCGCCGCTTACCGTGATCGAAACCGCAAGCCTGGAGTCTGACATGAACCCACCCTCCCTAGCGCCCTGCGTCCCCGACCTGGCCGATCCCGCACTCGTCGAGGCGCTTCAGGACATCGTCACACCGCATCTGAGCGACAATCTCGACCGCTTGAGCGGCATCCGCGGGCTCACGTCCTTCCACGATGGTAAGAAGCTGGTCGGCACCGCTTTCACGGTCAGGTGCCGTCCCGGTGACAACCTCTATGTATACCAGGCACTGACGCTGATCCGTCCCGGGCATGTCCTGGTGCTCGAAGGCGGGGGACATCTCGATAACGCGCTGATCGGCGAACTGATCAAGCTTTACGCCCAGCAGCGCGGCTGTGCGGGGTTCGTGGTCGACGGCGCCATTCGCGACGTCGAGGCGTTCGCCGGCGACAGCCTTCCGTGCTACGCCCGGGGCGCCGTGCATCGCGGCCCGTACAAGCACGGCCCCGGCGCGCTCAACGTGCCGGTCTCGGTCGGTGGCCAGGTAGTCAATCCGGGCGACATCGTCGTCGGTGATGCGGATGGCCTGGTCACGTTTCCACAGGCGGAGGCGGAGTCACTGATCGCGGCGGCCCGCGCCAGCGCGCGCAAGGAGGCCGGCATCATGGAGGAGATCGCCACCGGTGCGCACCACCAGCGCTGGCTCGACGCAGTGCTGTCGGCGCAGGGACTCGACTATGGCAGGGCGTCCGCATGAGCCAGCCGTTTGCCGATCGCCTGGCGCGCATCCAGCCGTCACCCAGTGTTGAAGCCAATGCCCGTGTCGTCGAACTGCGCGCACAGGGCAGGGACATCGTCAACTTCACCATCGGTGAACCCGACTTCGACACGCCGGCACACATCGCCGAAGCGGCGGTCGCGGCGCTGAAAGCGGGCGATACCCACTACACGCCGTCGGCGGGCACGCCGGCGCTACGTCAGGCAGTCGCCGACAAGCTCGCACGTGACAATGGTCTCGACTACACCCGCGACGAAGTGGTGATCGGTGCCGGTGGCAAGCACATCCTCTATCACGCCCTGGCGGCGACGCTGAACCCCGGCGACGAAGTGATCGTGCCAGCGCCCTATTGGGTCTCCTATCCCGATCTCATCGCGCTCAACGAAGGCGTGCCGCGCATCGTCGCCTGCGATGCTTCGTCTGGCTTCAAGCTCACCGCGAGGACGCTGGCCGGGGCGATCACCCCTAGAACGCGCTGGCTGGTGCTCAATACGCCGTCCAATCCCACTGGTGCGGTCTACAGCGAGGCGGAACTTCAGGCGCTGGCCGTTGTGCTGCGTGAACATCCTCGGGTCGAGGTGATCTCCGACGAGATCTACGAGCACTTCGTCTATGCGCCGGCCCGCCATCTCTCTCTGGTCAACGTCGCGCCGGATCTCAAGGCACGCACGCTGATCGTCAACGGCGCTTCCAAGGGTTACGCCATGACCGGCTGGCGCATCGGTTTCGGCGCCGGGCCGCGCGATCTGGTCCGGGCGATCATCAAGCTGATCTCGCAGACGACGACCTGCCCGAGTTCTCTCAGCCAGGCCGCCGCGGTGGCGGCCTTCGCCGGCGATCAGGCGCCGGTGCGAGAGATGGCCACTCGCTACGCCGAACGGCGTCAGCTGATGCTGGAAGGGCTCCAGTCGGTGATCGGGGTGAGTGCTTTCGCACCATCGGGTGCCTTCTACGTCTATCTCGATGTCGAGGGGCTGATCGGGCGAGAGACGCCGACGGGGCAGCGGCTCCAGAGTGACGACGACGTGGTGCTCTACTGGCTCGAATCGGTCGGCGTGGCTGGGGTTAGCGGCAGGGCCTACGGCCTGTCTCCCTATGTCCGACTCTCCTTCGCCATCGGTGAAGCGGCGATCCAGGAAGGGTGTCGGCGGCTCGGGGAGGCGTGTCGGGCGCTGCGCTGACTCCAGCTACCTCTGGCGGCAACGATCTAACAATTCACAATGATGACAACGAGGTTCTTATGAGAATCGCCATACGAGGAGCGCGGGGCCTTCCTGCGCGCATTTTCATCGGTTTCGTGCTGGGGATCGCTTGCGGTTTGCTGTTCGCTGATTTCTCCCTGGCGATCAAGCCATTGGGCGATGCCTTCATCAGTGGAATCAAGATGCTCATCGTGCCGATCATCTTCTTCTCGGTTGCCGGCGGCATCGCCAACATGGGCGATGTCCAGCAACTCAAGCGGGTAGGCGGCAAGACGCTGGTCGTCTATACGGTGATGACTGTTGTTGCGGGCGCCATCGGTCTTGCGGTGGCCTCTCTCATCCAGCCGGGGCACGGGCTCGAGCTCACGGCGAGCGCCCCCGCCGGTGCCGCGCCGGCGGGCCTGGACATCGGCCAGTTCCTGCTGAAGATGATTCCCAGCAATCCGGTCGAGGCGATGGCCAGCGGCAACGTCATCCAGTTGATCGTGTTTACCATCCTGGTCGGTGTGGCGATGGTCATGCTGGGGGAGCGTGCCGCCAGGCTGCGCGCACTGTTCGACGAGGGCGCGGCTGTCTCGTTCCGTATCCTCGACATGATCATGGCCGTCTCTCCGCTCGGCATCTTCGCCCTGATGGCCTACGCGGTCGCCAACTACGGCATTGATATCTTCGGCCAGATCGGCAAGTTCGTGCTGGCGGACTACGCCTCGCTGCTGGCGGTCTGGGTGGTTGCCTCGATCCTGCTGGTGCTGTTCACACGGATATCCTATGCGCGCTTCGTGCGCAAGATGGTGCCGATCTGGCTGATGACCCTGTCGACCACCAGCAGCAACGCCACGTTGCCGGTGACGATGAAGGTCACCAATCAGGGCCTCGGCGTGCCGCAATGGTTGTGCTCGTTCATGCTGCCGCTGGGCGCCACGATCAACCTGATGGGGGCGGCGGCCTACCTATCGGTGCTGGTGGTGTTCGCCGCGGGCTTCTACGACCTTCCGTTGAGTCTGTCGCAGATGGTGAACGTGATCTTCATCGGTACCATCCTGTCGATGGCGGCGCCGGGCATTCCCGGCGGTGGAATCGTCATGGGTACGTTGATACTGCAACTGATGAACCTGCCGTTCGAGCTGGTCGGCGTGATCGCCGGCATCTATCGCATCGTCGACATGGGACACACCACGCTCAACGTTTCCGGGGACGTGATCGGCGCGCTGCTGGTGGCGAAGAGCGAACGCCTGCTGGACACGCAGCTGGCGGCGTCGCCGGTGGCCGCCCCGCATCCTGCCGACGGTGCCTCCTGAAGAGGGCATCCGCCAGCAACGACGTCAGTAAGCGTTGAAATAGAGCTGGTCGAAGCAGCAGGCCTGTTTCGTCAGCTCGACGATCGCGTCGTTGAGATTGGCCTGGCGATCAGCGCGGTAGAGCGCGCAATACCGCACGCGAGGCAGCCCGGGCGCGGTGTTCAGCACCTGGAGCATCCTGCGGTCTATCAGAAACTGCAGACAGTGACGGGGTAGATAGCTGATGCCCACTCCGGCCAGGGTCAGGCCCACCTGTGCCAGCAGATAGTCGCTGACGAGGGTGTTGCGCAGCCGCACTCCATGCTGGGAGAACCAGCGCTCGTAGATCAGGCCGGTGCCGGAGTGGCTGCCCTGGGAGAGCACGGTGAACTCGGCGAGTTCCGCCAGAGTTAGGGTATGGTCCGCCGCCACCGTGCCGGGTGCCGCCATCCAGGCGTTCTCCACGCTCTTCAATGGCTGTGATACGAAGCGCGTATCCGAGAACACGTCGGGCACCACGATCATGTCCAGCTTGTCTTGTTCGAGCTTGGCGAACAGATCACTGCTGAGCTCGATGGACGGTTCGATGTTGAGCCGAGGGAAGCGCCCGCGAATGCTCTCGATCACTTGGGGAAGCCAGGTCAGACCGGTGAGTTCGGTCACGCCGATACGAAAGTGGCTCTGGATCACCGACTCGTCGCTGATTCGCTCGAGCAGGTGATCGCGTCGCTCCAGCAGTTCCCGCGAGAGCGTCAGCAGCTCGGCTCCCTTATCGGTCAGGCGCGCCGAACGCCGGCTGCGGTCGAACAGCGCCACGCCAAACGTTTCCTCGAGCTCCTGTATGCGTTTTGAGATCGCCGACTGGGTAGTGTGCAGCTTGTTGGCTGCGGCTTCGAAACTGCCCAGCTCACTGACCCAGTAGATCGCGTCGAGCTGCTTGAAAGTGATCATCGAAAAAGTCCTTGCCCTCAGCACAGGCTTTCATTCTAAAAATGAATATTTGTATCTGCAAATACATCGTAAAAAAATATGCTATTCGTTTCATGAAACGCATTTGCCCCTACACGGCGCTGACGTGTGAGGTACCTCTGGAAGGGCAGTCGTTGTCTCAAATGGACTGCAGAGGCGGTGCTCAGACTTCGATTTTCAAGACTTAGTTGTCACAGCTACTCGGCCGAGTAAAATCCCGCAATCGATAAAGCCGCTCGCGATGTCATGCGTGAGTCGCTACGCATTATGCTGTCTAGTGGCAGCTTATTCTGGTGTCGTCGGAGATTTGGGCGAGCTGCAGAGTATCAGAGTTGTGCTTGGGCAGTAGTAGGCTGGGCGGAGCTAGGAGGCTCTCCTCTCAATTCTATCCGGTACATTGATAGTGCACATGATGAGCAGCTTCGGCTCCTACTTGCACTAAGTGGAACTGCGGAATGATACGCTTGAAGATTGAGCCATTTTCATCGCACTTAAGTTTGTATTAGGGAAGGGGGTCAACGGAATTGGTCGTCTGCAGAGTACTTCGCTGGGCATGTCATTGTCACCTCAATCGAGCTAATTTTCTGCGTACTATTTTAGGTGGTATTGAACCTTTCACCGGGGCGTATCCTTTCACAGAGATTGCGCCGTGGCGTGCAATCAAAGGCGGCCGCTGTTGAGCGAGGTAGAGTTGGCTGCGGCTAGGTTTTTCTCTTCTTGCAGCTTTTTGTCTTTTTTCGCTTTTCACTTGTGGTGATTTATGCATTGCCGTCGGCTTAGAATCTGCCGCTGACCGTAACCTTGGTATGTGCCGTTTTTGCTTGAACTCCCTAGTGCTCAAAAGATTCTTCTTGGCCCGGCGTTGGAATAGATTCTGCATTTTAAATGCAGATCTGAATGCCGTGAGTATCCTACATGTAACAGTTGGTAGTGTAGAGATCGACACGTACTACCGGGGATGGTCGTGAAGTACTCATGGGGAGGTCGACTTTGGATAGACACGTACTGGTAGGCCTCTGCGTTGAGCGTTCTGTCACAGTGCATATTGAACCGGTCTTCGTTTACCTTGCTAACCGAGGACGCTAGGTCGGCCGTGGTTTGACCACACTCCGCGTCGCTGGTGCGATAGTTAAGTCGGCTGAACGATATACAAGTACAGGAGCTGCTGACCAAAGACGTAGTCGGTCATGATGTGCTCAGACCCGGTGCGCGCGGCGAGCTGGCTGCTTTCGAGTCTTGTAGTAGCAGCTGGCTAGGTCTTGGCAAGAGTCTATAGAGCCCAGTGACCCATGTAGCGCTGAATACGTGTCGAGACGAGTTAACATTTCTCCTTCTCACTGCTGCAGCAAAAAGGCTTCATCGCGAGAACACTCGGCTGTGAGGGGAAATCGATGCTGCTTGAGCGACTTCGCTGGTGGGGCCGCGCGCGTTCGGTGAAGGGGCAGGGGGAGGGGCTGGAGTACCCGCGTAGTGGACCAGAACTCCTCGCCTTACCGCGTCGTCAGCAGATGCTCAAAATGCTCTGGGACACGACATCGCTGACCCAAGAGGCTTTCGACGACTACATCCTTGCACCGATTCAGCGCTATGCGGAGCTGGTGCAGCAGCTTCCCGCCTCGGAGTCTCATCACCACTCTTACGCCGGAGGCATGCTCGATCACGCGTTAGAGATGGCGTGCTACGGGCTGAAGCTACGTCAGCGTCACCTGCTACCTCCGGGGGGCAAGCCCGAAGATCAAAGTTCTTCGGGAGAGTTATGGAGTGCGGCGATCATCTATGCCGCATTGATGCATGACGTGGCGAAGACGCTCGTCGATATCGAGATTCATCTAGAGGATGGACGGAATTGGAAGCTCTGGCACGGCCCGATTCCCGGTCCTTACAGAGTTCGATACCGGGCGGGTCGAGACTACCACCTGCACGCCGCGCTAAACCCGATCCTATGTCAGCAAGTGCTGGGCCCGCACGTGCTTGACTGGCTCCTGTCGCAGCCCCGCCTGTTCGGGCTACTCACCTATACCATCTCTGGTCACACAGACCGCGGCGGCATCATTGCGGAAATCGTGCACCAGGCGGATCGCGCTAGCGTCTCAAAGGCGATGGGAGGTGATCCACTGCAGGCGCTCGCTGCGCCCGTCGAATCGCTCCAACGCAAGCTCGCTGACGGGCTGCGCTACATGGTCAAGGAGCAGTTTCAGCTTAACCAACGAGGGGGCGTGGCCTGGCTCACAAAGGAAGCGCTTTGGTTGGTATCTCCTAGGGCGATAAACGAACTTAAGGCCCACCTCTATGCTCAAGGAGTAAAAAGTATACCCGCCGACCTTGGACGGTTGTATGGGGAGTTGCAAGCACATGGTTTGATTGAAGAAGTGAGTGAGGGAAAGTCAGTATGGAAGTGCGAGGTCTCTGAAGGGGATTGGTCTCAGTCACTGAGCATGATCAGAATTTCGCCGACATTGATCTGGGGAACAGGTACAAAGCCAGAGCCCTTTAAAGGCAAAATTGAAACGAAAGGTTGCGATACGCTTGGTTCTGAATCTAACGCTGATGCCGCTTCAGTCTCAAATGATGAGGTTGCGGCTAATGAAGTGGGTGCTGATGAAAATACTCCATTGCCTGCGAAAAATAAAGACTCTTCTGATGCAGGTGGGTCTGATGGAAAAGCGGGCGTCGATCTCGAGTCAGCTTTGGATGACGAGCTTATCTCTCTGTTCGAGAACAAGGTGGAAGTTGGCGATGAATCGAATTTCGAGACATTCGATGTTCAGGATAATAAAGATGAGCCTGATGCCCCTGGGGAGGTTGGCGAGGCGAAAGGAATGGGTGAGCGGTTTTGGGGCTGGCTCCAGCAGGGGTTGGAAAGCCGGTCTATTATCGTCAACGATAGCAATGCAGTTGTGCACACCGTGTCCGGTACCTATTTTCTGGTAAGTCCCGGCATTTTTAAAAGATTCGCCAGCGCTGAGCTTGGTGGTACCAGGCGCTGGAAAGAGGTCCAGAGTGGATTTCAGAAGTTGGGTCATCATGTCAAAACCCATGGGGTTAATATCCAAAAGGTGGTTGTTGCAGGTCCCAATAAAACGACGTACTTAATGGGGTATCTGCTCAAAAGTCCCCGTGAGCTGACACAGGCGGTGCCGCCTGATAATTGGGTTCTGACACTCGAAAAAGAAGAGGGGAGGGTGGAAGATGTTTGATGTGTCCTTCGCGGAGCTGCTAAGCCGCTATTGTGCCGATACGCACTTGCGGGAAAAGTCGATTGCGAGTTACGCAGGGGCTGTGCGAGCTGCTCGACGTTATTTTGGAAAACAATGCTATCCAAGCATGGTGAGTCGAGAGATGGTGTGCGAGTGGCGCGGGGCCATTCTACGGACGCGTGACAACCCAGCTGGGATCGTTGAGGTGAGCTGGAACAACTACGTGAGACATTTGTCCGCCCTCTATAATTTCGGCATCAGGCACCAGTTGATTATGCGAGAGGATAACCCTTTCGTGAAAGTGCGAGTAAGGGAGCCTAGAAAGCCAAAAAAAACGATAATGCCGCTTACCATGAGGTATGTACGTGAGGTGATGGATGTCTGCAAGCGATTTGAATGCGCGCAGGACGATGCGTCTAAGCTGCATCCCGCCTGGTTTTGGGAAGCGGTTGTCGAGACTTTCTACTATACGGGAATGCGTCTGAGCCAGCTGTTGCACGTCAAGGCAAAGGATGTCGATCTGAAGCGAATGATCATAGTGACGTCGTGGGAGGGCTCAAAAACCTACTCTGAGTCGGTCATACCCATTGCTGACGGGTTGTATCCCTACATAGGCAAGCTGCTTTTAGAGGCTCACAGGCAAGGTTTCAGGCGTGAGGATCAGTTGTTCAATGTCAATCGCTTCTCGAAACGCCATCGCAGAGATGTGATGGACATCAATCAGATCGAGCATTTCTTCAAGCGCTTGTCAGGCTTCTGTGGGGCGAGAGTTACCCCTCATCGTTTCCGACACACCCTTGGAACCGAATTGATGGAGGATCCTGACCGTAATATTCGTGTGACCCAGATGGTTCTCGACCACTCCAGCATGCGCACGACGATGGAGTACGTTCATCCGAGTGTCGACGCGATGCGCAAAGCGCTCAATGGCCGCCGGAGCCTTTGAAGTCAGAGTCGGATGAAGAGAGTAGATTTGGAGGTTGACAAGTGTGGATCCGCCCTACAGTATTTATCATGCCAATGTAGTGTAGGCGTGACACGCACTACATAGCCCGAAGCTTTTTCGCTAAGTCGCTGATTCAGGGCGATTTTAGCTCCCGAACTGCCCAACTGACTGTTAATCATTGGGTCACAGGTTCGAGTCCTGTTCGGGGAGCCATCGCTCACAAGTGAGTTTGCGATTGGCGCTATTCCTTCTCGCTAGCGGTATCCAGTAAAAGTCCCTTCCTGTTTGTGTAATATTGGCTGTCAGACCTCATGAGCGATGAAACGCTCTTGGTCTCGATCCTCTCCGGATGGGTGCCTTCCCCCAAGGCGTCATGACCTCCAGTGGTTGAGCTCCAGCACATCCCAGCTATTTCCTACCCGTTATCCCATCAGAGGCTACCCACAGAGGGCTGAAGGTCTCGATGAGTTCCCTGCTGTCTGGCGCCGGGTGATTCGCGCACTCTTGCCTATCCGAACAAGGCCATAAGGCGCTCTTAACGTCGTGCTGACAGGGTGGCGTGTCCATTGACATGAACGTTTCACGCCCTCGATTCCGGAGCAGTCGCCGATGCTGGATGCCATCGTTACCGAGGTCACTCGACTGGCCGCACAGCATGCTCTGATGGCTTACTCCCTGGTCGGTGTGGCCGCCATGGCCGAGGCGTTGCCGGTCGTCGGCACCCTGGTGCCGGGTTCCATGTTGATCGTGGGTATCAGTGCCCTGGTCAGCACCGGTGCGCTAGCGAGTGCACCGCTGATTCTCGCTGCCCTGTTCGGAGCGATCACCGGCGACGGGATCTCCTTCTGGCTGGGTCATCACTACGGTGCCCGCCTCGCGGGCTACTGGCCGTTCAGTCGTTACCCGCGTTGGCTCGCGCGAGCCGAAGTGTTTTTCCAGCGCCACGGGGGTAAAGGGGTGTTTCTGGCACGTTTCATCCAGGGGCCGCGGGCTTTCGTACCTCTTACCGCTGGCATGAGCGGGATGTCGCCTGGGCGTTTCTACGTCTTCAACGTTGCTTCGGCGGTCTTGTGGGCCGCTACTCACGTGCTGGCCGGCGTCGCGCTGGGGGCGTCGCTGCAGGTCATTGCCCAGGTCGCGATCAGGCTGGTGCTGATGCTGGGGCTTGTATTGCTGTTGAGCTGGCTTGTCGTGTGGACGACGCGCCGAGTGCTGCTGCCCCACGGCGTCACGTGGCTAAAAGCTGGTAGTGGGCGACTGGCAGAGTGGTGCAGACCGCGTTCGACGTTACTTCAGCGCACCATCTATCGGTTGATGAATAGCCTGAGCGGTGAAGGGCTCATGCTGGTCGCTGCGATTGCCATGCTGCTCGGCTGCCTATGGATGTTTACGGCTCTTCTTGAGAACTTGATGGCGGGAGATCCGCTGGTGAGGGCCAATCAGGCGGTCTTTCACGCGATGCAGGCGCTGCGGACCCACTGGAGTGACACCGTGATGTTGGCGATCACCGAGCTGGGAGATGGCTTCGTGACCACCAGCCTCACCATCGCAGTGACGGCTTGGCTATTGCTTCGCCGCGCTTGGCATGGGGCGCTCTACTGGTTGGCAGCGGTAGGGGGAGCCGCGCTATTCACGCCGGTGATCAAGGCGATGGTGCATTGGCCGCGTCCTACTGCCGGGCTTTACAGCGGTTGGGAAGCCTTTTCCTTTCCCAGTGGTCACGCCACCATCAATACCGTTCTGTATGGCTTTCTGGCTTATCTCGTCGCTCGAGGCTTGCCGGCAAGACAGCGTGGCTGGGTGATCGGCGCGGCGATGATGACCGTCATGTGGATCGCGCTCTCTCGCCTCTATCTTGGGGCGCATTGGCTGGCCGATGTCCTCGCGGGGATGGCCATCGGTACGGCATGGGTGATTCTGCTGGCGATCAGTCATCAGCGTCGCCATGCCCCACCAGCCGAAGCAAGAGGAGTGCTCGCGGTGGTTCTGCTGACGTTGGCCGTGGTGTGGCCGTATCACCTCTACCAGAACTTGGCCGCTGATCGTGCTCGTTATACCCCGCAACCTGACATCCAGCAGATGACATGGAGTTCCTGGTCCAAGGGTGGGTATCAGCAATTGCCGCAGCGTCGCATCGATCTGGGCGGTGACAGAGAAGAACCCATGGTCATGCAGTGGGCGGGAGGGCTAGGGGCGCTGCGCCGAAGTCTGAATGATGCCGGTTGGCAGGTCGACACTCCCTGGACCGCGATGAGTTCCCTGCACTGGCTGAATCCCGCCAGTCCCGACAAGGCACTGCCGGCGCTGCCGCGACTCAACGAGGGGCGGCCCCCGTCGCTGATTGCTACCTACGCCATGCCGGGGAGGGCGCGCAGGCGCCTGGTCCTGTACGTCTGGCCCTCTGACTTCACGCTCACGGGTACCTGTCAGCCATCGCCTCAGCCGCTCTGGATCGCCTCATTGAGATGGCAGCAACGAGATAGTCTGCTGGGAGTAGTAGCGCTGGAGCGCGACACTCCGTCTCCTCGCGACGCCGGTAGGGTGTTGGCCAGGAGGCTGCTGCGTCAATCCTCTGGCCTGTCCACGCACCGGGTCACCTCCAGCGAGGCAACGGCACTTTGGCTTACGGCTGCGCAAGACTTGGGCTCCCCTTGCAAGTGAAGTATGGAGCAGAAAGATGGCGTGTCATGAGCGCCTGCGCCGGTGGTGGCGTTGCTGCCGTAGTGCAGTCGAGTTGAGATCACTCGTCGCCTGGCGGACGAACGCGTCGAGCGCCCTGTCAGCCATCTCGCCGCCGCCGTCTTCATCCCGCTTTGGTTCACGGCGGCGGTAGCTGTTTGCCGATTCTGTTATTCGGTGGGGTGGCTTGGGTAGCGAGTCTGGACAGTGTGGTCTGGATAGCCTTGCCATGGAAAATGAGGAGCTCTCAACCTCGAACCTGGGATCAACCCGTAGGCTGATCCCAGGTTCGATGCATGGTATGCCTGTCGCTGGGGACAGGGAGATCGGGAAAGAATTGCGTTCAGCTCATGATGCCGTTTCCAGCGCTCTTGCGCGCCTTTCCCGTCGAGAAAGATAGCCGACCAGGGCGATGATGGTGCACATGAAGAGGACATTGGTCCCCGTGCTACCCAGGCCAAGCCCACCGTTGGTGCCAGGCTGCGTCAGGAGGTCGCCCAGAGAGGCACCCAGCGGGCGGGTCAAGATATAGGCGATCCAGAAAGCGACAATGGCGTTGGCCTTCAGGAAGATCCAGGAAAACGCGGTGAGCGCGATCAATGAGCCAAACAGGAGCAGCGCATGCAGGTAACCGAGGCCAAAATCTTCGGCAACCAGGTCGCCGGCTGCGGTGCCCAGTGCGAAAGTGACGAGAATGGCAGTCCAGTAGAACAGTTCGCGCCGCAAGGTCGTGATCGAATGTATGGAGAGCGTTCTTTCGGTTCGTTTCCAGACGATGAAGACAGCGATTAGTAGTGTCGAAAAGACCAGTGTCGAATCTATCAGAGGAACATGTAGCTGATCAGTCAGATTATCGGTCACCAAGGTGCCGAACACGCTGACCAAGAGCACGTTGCTCCAGTAAAGCCAGGGGATATAACGTTTGGCCTTGAGCTGGGCTGCCAGGAACAAGGCCAGCAGTATCCCGGTCAATATCGAGGTGGCAGTCAACCCGAAGCCGAGATTGAAGTTGAGAAAATCGGCGCCCGTTTCTCCTACGGTCGTCGACATCATCTTGATGAGCCAGAAGACCAGCGTGACTTCTGGTACCTTGTTCGTCCAGCTTGGTCGACGTTCAGCGGATAGTGATGGTGTAGTCATGATGTCCTCACTGTGGGTGGCATCCCTTTTTTAGGGAGCCATTTCAGTGTGAGTCACAAGACTTATGACAAACTGATCGCTACTGCCGAAAAAAGCGAAATCTCGTGAAGGTTATCGATGGATGATGTCTAGTGAAGTAAGTAGATACGCGCCCTGAGATAAGGCGCGTCTTGTTATCCGGTGAGTCGATCATGTTGTTCTTCTTCGCCGCATTGCCCCGCGGAATCGGCGAAGGTTTCGACACCAGCCCTCGCCGAAGGCGCCGCACGCTCGCTCATCAATCCATGGGATGTTTCTTTTCTGCTCTGTCAGCGGGGGCGACGCAGTCTGGATCGAATGCCTCGGGCCGTATGGCGCTGATGGGAAGGATGTCCAACTGCCCGCTTCGATAGTCGAAGTGATGAACGGCACCCTCGTCTACGGTGAGTTGATCGATATCCCGATGGCGCGTGACCAGCCAACCGTCGGGATAGGCGAGACGGTATCGGCACAGAGCCTCGGCGGCATTGTCCAGGGTCATCAGGGGGCGAGTCAGCCGCCCCGCGAACTGGAACGTCGCCTGGTAGCCGCCACCATTGTAAGCCACCGGCAGTTGCCTCGACTCCAGTGTTCCCAGCAGCTCGCCTGGGGCCCTCACGTCATACCGACTCCAGAATGGCCCCATCATCCACTGGGTCGCCACAAAGATCGCGATAGCGGTACCCACGGCGAGCCCGCGTGCGGCAGAAGCGCCATCTGGCCAGCGCTGTCGCCATATCCCCACTGCCAGTAGGACGAGTGCGACGGCGCCCGTTGTCGACAGGTTATCCGGACCCACGGCCCCCTTGCCGAATAGACTCAAGCCGCAGCCAACGATGCCCAGAACGGCGATGGCGAGCGAGGGGAGGCGCGTTCGGACGACAGTATTGGGCGCTGTCGGGCTGCTGGCCAGTCGATCCATGATGAGCAGTGCCAAAGCCGGGAGCATAGGCATGAGGTAATGAATCTGTTTGCCACTGATGAAGCAGAAAATGGCGAAGGGGGTGATCATCCATATCCAGAAGAGTCGCTGGCGTGATTGACGTGGGCGCAAGGGCCAAGCGGGGCGCCACAGCAGCCACGGAAATGTCAGCAGCGGCAACAGCGGGAAGTACCACCAGAAAGGGCGGGCATGAGCCATGGAGTTCTGTAGTCGATTGACGCTCTGACCCCATAGCAGATCCTGGGCGTAATCCCTGCCGCCCAGCCAGGCGGCGGAGAGCGCCCAGCTTGCGAGCAGGGCGCTGCCAATGAGCAGGGAGAGCGCTAGCCGGCGCCAGCCGGCTCCGCCGAGCGGTGCCGAGCGCCACCAGGGTATGCTGGCCACGATCGGCAGCAGCGTGACGAATACCGCCGGCCCCTTGGCCAGCAGGGCCAGCCCCAGCCATATCCCACTGACCAGTGCCTTGCGCAAGGTGAAGTGATCGGAGACGAGTGGGCTGAGGGCTCCCAGTAAGCAGGCGGTCAGCAGAATGTCGAACATCAGCGCGCCGCTGTAGAGATTCCACATCAGCATCGCCATGAGTGCGAGTGGTGCCAGACTCGCCGATGTCTGTGCGTACCCCAGTTGCCTCGCGATGCGGTAGAGCTGCCCCAATGCGAGCAGCGATGCCAGTGGTCCGATGAGCTTTGGCCACCACTCGGTGACGCCGAAAATGGCCCAACCCGCATGTATCAGCCAAAACAGCAGCGGAGGCTTGTCGGCGTAAGTTTCGCCATTCATGTGCGGCACCCAGAATGAGTGGGTGTGCCACATCTCCCACGCGACGGATACGTAGCGCGTTTCATCGATGGGAAGGAAAGAGCGGGAGAGGGCGCTGGTGACCGTCAACAGCCACAGGAGAGCGATGACTAGCATGTCTCCGCGGGGAGGAGCCATGAGCCAGCGAGGCAGAGGGAATCTATGCATGTGAAGCAGGCCGCTCATTGGATTTTGCCGTCAGCTTGCCCAGACAGTCTTAGGAAAACATTATGTGCGGAGAAGACTAGCTGCCGGGCGCCAGATATGGGAATGATTTTTAATAACAGGTGGTGGGGATGTCGTTGAACTCAAAATAAGATTTTTTTAATATAATGATCTCGATGAAGTAACTGGCTGTCGCTTCATTGTGGTTAGTCATCTAGATGTTTTGCTGATATTTAATCATAACAATCCGTGGTTTCGGGGTGATCGAATTGCATCTTTTGATTCATGGAGAAGGTGCCCTCTCTCTTGAACTGTGGCGCCGCTGCCTGGCACGGCTTTGTCAACGAGTCACGCTGTTTCATCGCGTCGAGCAGGCGATGCCGGCGGTAGAAGCGGGCGATGTCAACGCCCTGATCCTTGTGGTCGGCGGTGCTGATATCAGCGATAGCCTGAAGACGCTGAGTTATCTTCGAGAGTTTCTAGAACTCCCCATTCTCGTCATTGTCGATGCCATGAGTTCATTACACGCGGCCCGGTTTCTGGACGCGGGTGCGGACGATTTCCTGACGGCTGATACCGATGCCAGGGAAGTCCTTGCTCGGGTGCGCTGCAAATGTAGACGTTCCGACAAACCTCCGGGTCGAGTCATCTCTGCCTGCGGCTTGAGGATAGACATGACAACGATGGAAGTGAGGTGGCAGGAGCATCCGATCCATCCCTCCGCCAAGGAACTATTGATTCTGAAGGCACTGGCCTCTCAACCTTATCGCGTGTTCACGAAAGCTCAGCTGGAACAGATATTGTATGGTGCCGGCTTTTGTGCCAAGTCGAACACGATACAGGTATTCATTCACGCGCTTCGAAAAATGACCCACCGAGATGCCATCCTCACGGTCCGCGGCGTAGGCTATTGCCTGGGCCCAGCACCTGCGTGAAAACGAAATTCCAAGTGGATCGCTCCGTAAAAGAGAACTCACAGGCGAGGCGTATATAGCTGAACGGATGAGAGCTATTCAGAGAAAAGCGACACAGAGAAGAACGATACAAAAAGAACGACATAGAGAGCTAACAGAGCCCTGCACACGCCTGCCGTTGGATTTTCGAGAGTGTCAGCAAGAGAATTGATGCCGAGCACCGATACGGTACGGCATCTCGTGGGCTCTGCGGTAGAAACGACGGTCACGCTCTCGTTCTGATGCTGCTTCGACAATGCTGCGTTAAGCTTTGGCTGCGATGGTAGGCGGCGTTTACCTCTCTCTGGAGTTCGATATGAGTGCCGTTCTCACCCAGGTTAGACGTCACGATGGGATGCGACGCTTGGGCAAGCGCCTGGAGCGGCGCTGCAAATCGATGGCATACAGCCTGCTGGCACGTTTTTCGCGAGAATCGCAGGCCGTCTCGCCGGAGACATTGCAGAACGTACATCGTGTACTGCTGGTCAGGCCGAATTTTCGCCTGGGCAACGCGGTGATCGGGGCTCGGTTGATCGAGGCCTTTGCGTCGTCCCGGCCGGATATCGCCATCGATTATCTGGGTACGGATACCACGAGCCAGCTGTTCAAACATATGCCTTTAAAGCGCTATTACGCGCACAGCCGTAGTTTTTCCTGGCGCCTCTGGGCACTGATTAGATTGATTCTGGCGCTTCGCCGCAATCGATACGATCTGGCAATACAGGTAGGAGAAGGTTCCCTCACCAGTTGGCTTTTCCTGCAGCTATGTGGTGCCAACCGGCTGCTCGGTCAGCCTGGGCGTTTACAGCATACCTATGACTGGTTGCTGGATGACACCACCCGGCATGCTTATGATTTATCAGGAAACATTGCCCGGGCCCTGGGTCTGACATGTCAGCGGCTGCCTTGGATGCTCGTGACGAAAGACGAGGCCACCCATGTGGAAACTCTCTTGCCGAGCGCCACGCGCGGTGGGGTCGTTGGTCTTTTTGTCGGTGGCCACCTGGACAAGCGGCTTCCACTGAATTTCTGGCTTTCCCTGCTCGAGTCGCTTAACGAGAGTCGTGAGCGCTATCTCGTCATGTTGGGGCCTGAAGAGGAGCAGCACCGCTCGGCGTTGACGAAGGCCTGTGGCGCCCAGGGCCGGATCTTGCCGCTACTGCCGTTGCGTGATTTTGCAGCGGCGCTGACTCATGTCATCACGCTGATCACACCCGACACTGGGCCCATGCATATCGCGAGTGCCTTGGGAGTGCCTGTTGTTGCGGTCTTGAATAGCGAAAAGTCTTACAAGTTCGTGCCTCACGGGATTGCTGACAAAGCGCTGTACCAGCCGAGTGCCGAGGACGTAATGGCATGTCTGAGACGGAGCCCGCTATTGGGCTCACCCGGGATGCGAACCGAGCACATGCTGGATCGCAAGATGCTGCTCCACTGAGAGTGGGCAGCGCTGGATCCATGGGCCTGCCCTATATGCAGTTGCATTCAGACTGGTGTGACTCGGCTGATCGCTTTCTCGTCATCGTCTCGTCAACCAGTGTGTAATCAGGCGTTGACGTCTACCACGAGCCGGCCGCGTATTTCCCCTGCCAGGAGTCGTTCGGCCGCCTCCAGCGTGTCGCCTAAGCGGATGTCGTGCGAGATCTCGTCGAGCAGGGCGGGATCGATGTCCTCGGCCAGCCGGGCCCAGGCTTGCTGACGCTCCTCAGCGGGGCGGGTGACGCTGTTGATCCCGAGCAGGCTGACGCCGCGCAGGATGAAGGGGGCCACAGTGGTGGGGAAGTCCATGCCCTGGGCGAGGCCGCAAGCGGCGACCAGGCCGTCGGGGCGGGTATGAGCGCAGACGTTGGCCAGAGTATGGCTGCCTACCGAGTCGATGGCGGCAAACCACCGCGCCTTGGCCAGGGGCTTGCCGGGGCCTGACAGCTCGCTGCGGTCGATGATCTCGCCGGCGCCCAGGCGCTCCAGGAAGGCCGATTCTTGAGGGCGCCCGGTGGCCGCGATAACGCGGTAGCCGCGTGCTGCCAGTATGGCGATGGCGTAGCTGCCGACGCCCCCGTTGGCACCGGTCACCAGTACCTCGCCGCAGTCCGGCGTCAGGCCATGGCGCTCCAGCGCCAGCACGCTCAACATGGCGGTATAGCCGGCGGTGCCGATGGCCATGGCCTGATGCGTGTTGAGAGAGGGGGGCAGTCGGGTAAGCCACTCGCCTTTGACCCGAGCGCGCTGTGCCAGGCCGCCCCAGTGCTCCTCGCCGACGCCCCAGCCGTTGAGCAGGACGCGATCGCCCGGCGCCCATGCCGAATGTTCACTCTGCTCGACGACACCGGCAAGATCGATGCCCGGCACCATGGGGAAGCGGCGCACGACGGCCCCTTTACCGGTGATCGCCAGCGCATCCTTGTAATTGAGCGTGCTCCATTCGACGCGAACCAGGACGTCGCCCTGGGGAAGTGAGTCGGTGTCGAGCTGCGTCAGCGCGGCGTGACTCCGCTGATCGGCTTCGGCCTGCTGTACGAGAATGGCGTTGAACACGTGAACCTCCTGAGCATTGAACGATGAGTCGGAGAGGGGGGGGGGGACGATCGTCGGATCGATATCAGCGGGATAACCGAGCGAAGAATTCCCGGCTGAAGAGCACCAGAGGCGTCGGCTCGCGTGTCAGGCGGGCTCGCTGTACGGCACCTTCCCAACCGATCCAGAAGAAAGCGGCCAGGGTGTCGCAATCCGTATCGGCGGCCAGTTCACCCTGCGCCTGGGCCAGCTGTAGGCAGTCGGCGACCCGGCGCTGCCAGTCCTGAAGAATGGCTTCCAGCCGTTCATCGAATCCGGCGGGTAGCAGCGTGACCTCCTGGCCCAGATTGCCCACCAGGCAGCCGCGCCGATAGTGGTGGCGCGCCATGCCCTCTTGGGCATCCTGGGTGAACCGGCGGAGTCTTTCGAGGGGCGGCAGTTCGGAAGAGAGCAGCCAGCGGTCGAGCTTGCGCGCGAAATAATCGGCATATCGCGACAACACGGCGTGACCGAACGCCTCCTTGCTGTCGAAGTAGTGATAGAACGACCCCTTTGGCACGCCGACCCGTTTCAGCACGCCGTCGATCCCGGTCGAGACGAATCCCTGCTCGGTGAGCACTTCGATACCACACCGAATCAGGGCGTCCCGAGTGTCCGGGTTGGCGCGGGGAACCTTTGGTGGTCGCCCGCGGCGTTTGCTGGGGGTCGTTGGCGTCTGCATGCGGCCCAATTTAGACCGGTCGTCTCGAAATATCAATGCACGGCAGCCGACGCCATCTGGCGCCTGACCGAAGTTGCGCTGCGTGAGCGTTTCGAGAGGTGACGATCGTGGCTTTGGCCTTCAAGAAGGGCGTGCAGCATCTAATTATAATTAGCAAACTAATTGATCGGCTATTAGTCAATAAATGATAATATGCTCATTGACCGCGTGTGCACGCCAAGGAGTGAGCATTTTCAGCAGCTCGGCTAAGTTTACTAAGCGTCGCAGGGCGATGTTTGACGGCAAAGTAGACTTTGAGTCCTCCGGCTGGATACGGGCTTTTCTAGCTAACGAAACTTAAGATCGATAACAATAAAGGGCCTGATGGGGCGTCGGAACGCGGTCGTTTAGGGGAATCTTTCACCTACCGCGAGGATAACTGTATGCCCCTTCATCATCTTGGCTCAGATGACCAATCGATCATCGGCGATATTTATACCACCGACACATCGCAAGCAAGCCTGCCTAAATTTCGCATCCCGCAGGGCCGAACCGAGCCCCACGCTGCCTACTCTCTCGTCAGAGACGAGCTGCTGCTCGATGGCAACGCCCGTCAGAATCTCGCGACCTTCTGTACCACCTGGGTCGAGGACGAGGTCAAGCAGTTGATGTCGGATGCTGTCGATAAAAACATGATCGACAAAGACGAGTATCCCCAGACGGCGGAGATCGAGAATCGCTGCGTCCATATTTTGGCCGATTTATGGCACGCCCAGAAATCTTGGGAAACGGTAGGTTGTTCGACCACAGGCTCCAGTGAAGCGGCCATGCTGGGTGGGCTTGCGTTCAAATGGAAATGGCGCCAGCGGCGCGAAGCCGCAGGTCAGGACACGAGCAAGCCCAATATCGTGACCGGCCCCGTTCAAATTTGCTGGAAGAAGTTCGCGCGGTACTTCGATGTCGAGATCAGAGAGGTCCCGCTTGAAGGCGATGCGCTGGGTCTACAGCCGGCGGATCTTAGACAATACTGTGATGAGAACACGATAGGGGTTGTGGCAACGCTTGGTGTGACGTTCACCGGTGTCTACGAACCCGTCGAGGCCCTGGCGCGCGAGCTCGATGCCATCGAACGCGACCTGGGTTTGGATATTCCGATTCATGTCGATGCGGCATCCGGTGGTTTTATCGCGCCGTTCATCCAGCGTGACCTGGTATGGGATTTTCAGATCGAACGGGTGCGCTCCATCAATGCCTCGGGCCACAAATATGGACTGGCCCCACTCGGCGTGGGCTGGATCATCTGGGCCTCAAAAGAAGATCTGCCCGAAGACCTGATTTTCTACGTCGACTACCTTGGCGGCAATATGCCGACATTTGCGCTCAATTTCTCTCGTCCCGGTGGGGAAATCATCGCACAGTACTATAACTTCCTGCGCCTGGGACGCGATGGCTATACGGCGATTCAGCAAGCCTGCGCCGATACGGCACAGTGGTTGGGCAAGGCACTCGCCAAGCTGGGGCCTTTCGACATGGTTTACGACGGCCATGGCGGACTGCCGGCGGTCGCTTACAAGCTGACCGATGCCGATCATGGCTTCAATCTCTATGACCTGTCGGAGCGTTTGCGGATGCGCGGTTGGCAGATAGCCTCTTATCCGCTGCCTTCGCATCGTCAGGAAACCGTCGTTCAGCGCATCTTGATCCGACATGGGGTGAGTCGCGATCTGGCACGTCTGCTTCTCGACGATATGAAGCGCGCGATCAAGCATCTATCGGACAACCCGGTACCCCATTCGACGGCCAAACCGGGGTTCCACCATGGTTGAGACACCTCGTCGCGGACGAACGTCGCCAGGCATCCTGATTCGCTACGCAGGCCTGTTGGCCCTTCTTTTCACCGAAACCGCCGTTGCCCAGGAAAGCGCGCCCTCCGCTGGAGGGCACGCCGTGGGTCACATCATCGATAGCGTAAGGCCCACCGCTGAAAGTGGAATCCACGGTTTTTTCGCGCTGCTCGGACACCAGCCAATCGCGTTTATTCTTCTCGCCCTGGCGCTGGGGAATCTGATCGGAAAGCTCGATGTCAAGGGCGTCTCTCTGGGCTCGACCGCCGGTTCATTGCTGGTCGGTGTCATCATCTCGATGGTGGCCGAAGCCGTCTATGGCATTACCTACTCCATTCCCGGAGTTCTCTCATCCTTCATGCTCTTGTTGTTCATGTATGCATTGGGCTTGAAGGTGGGGCCGCAATTTTTTTCGGGTCTGCGAAAAGGTGGGCTGGCCTTCGTCGGTGTCGGTGTCATCGTCTGGGTGCTGAATTGGGTCATTTGCTACTTCGGCGCATCCTGGGTCGGGTTGGCACCCGGGTATGCGACAGGATTGATTTCAGGTAGCTATACCATTACGGCCATTCTCGGCGTTGGCCAGAGCGCGCTGTCGAGCGGTGCCTATACGCCCCCTGCCGGTATGACAGTGGAGCAGGTGGGCGCCAATATGGCGGCGGCTTATGCCATTAGCTACGTATTGTCGAGCGTCGGGATCATCCTGCTGATTCGGTATCTGCCGCGGATCTTTGGGCGCGATGCCAAGGCAGACGCGAAGCAGGCCGAGAGGGAATATAGTGGCGGTGCTACCCATCCTGTTCCAGGCGCGCCAGGCGCACTGGTCATGGGATTCTCACCCTACGATCTTCGTGCCTTCTATGTGACTCACCAGCAGCTCATCGGGCGGAGTCTTGCGCAACTTGCCAAGGAGTATCCTCAGGTACCGATTCTGCGTGTCGTGAGAGACCATCAGGTTCTAGAGTTATCCGATGATCTGGTGCTCGAGAAGAACGATATCGTGACGGTGCGTGGGAATGTGCACGACTTGATCCTTGAAGAGGGGGAGTTGATAGGCCCGGAGGCCGATGAAGCGCTGGCCCGCAATGTGCCTCTGGAAGTGGCCGATATCCACGTCGGCTCCCATGCGCTCTCCGGGAAGACACTGCAGGAGCTGGAGAGTCGCGGAACGGGCGGGGTGACGGTACAGGCGCTGTTCAGGGCCGGTAATGAACTACCGCTGGGGCCGGCTAGCGTCGTGCTGTTCGGTGACGTGATACGTCTGACCGGGCCTGACGTGGCGATCAAGGCGGCGGCCAAGACCCTGGGCGGACGTGCGATCCTGCCGACCCTGAAATCCGAGGTTCTCTATCTCTCGCTGGCCATGCTGGTAGGGTATCTGGTGGGCATTGTGAGTGTGACCATCTCGGGTATCCCATTCTCATTGGGGACGTCGGCAGGGTGCATTCTGGCTGGCGTGGGCGTCAGCTACTTCCGCAGTCGCAACCCAGAGTTCGGCGGGCCGGTCCATGAGGGGGCTCGCAGTTTTCTCCAGGACTTCGGGCTGAATGCCTTCGTCGTGGTGTTATCCGCGAACGTCGGGCCTAAAGTCATCACCGCACTGGGTGGCGACACCTTGGTCTGGCTGGCGCTCATCGGCACGCTGGGGGCCTTGATTCCTCCGTTGATTGCCTTCTGGGTCGGGTTCAAGTTTTTCGGACTCAATTCGATTATCGCCGACGGTGCTGCCACGGGTGGGCGAAACAGTACGCCCGGGCTGAACGCGATCATCGAGGAGTCGGGGAGCTCGGTGGCGGCCGTGCCTTATCCCGTGAGTTACGCGCTGACGACGGTGTTGGCCCTGATCGGGGGCTATTTTTCGATGATCTTGTCCTAGCTGGCGATGGCACTGAACGGTATTGCTGTCGCGCGTCATGAGCGGCGGCGATGGCTTTGTTCAGTGTCTCGCTGAGGCCACGCCAGGCGCTGGATGCGACCATCGGCTGCGCCTCGTGCAGCCGTGGGCAGGCTCGCTCGGATGCCATCGCAGGTGTCATCGAAATATAATTTGGTTTTCGCTATCTATCGCTTCGAATAGCGCGTACCGTGAGCGCACCCCAAGGATAGGGGGTGTCGCAGGGAAGGCAGCCGGGAAGGCTGCAGCCAGGGACTTACGGGGTGCGAAGACCGTAGACGACAGCACGTCTGGCATAGCTGATCTCAAGAGTTCTGATGTTTACGTCAGACTCTTTTTTTTGTGCCTTTTTCTGGCCCTTGAGCGTTGATGCCGGGCGCTATCGTCCTGCGCTGAGGCAAGATGTTTCGACTCCTTCGTGCCGCCGGGCCTGGCGTGTTCGATCTGTTTTCTCCGTTATCAATCATCATCCGTGCGGGAGCCCCCTATGCCTGTCGAAGAGGTCGTTCTGCTGGACGAAGCGCACCGCCCCATCGGCAGCCGCGACAAGGCGCTCGTGCATGACGCCGATACGCCACTGCACCTGGGCTTCTCCTGCTACCTGCTCGATGCCGAGGGGCGGGTGCTGATCACCCGTCGGGCGCTGACCAAGCGCGCCTGGCCCGGCGTCTGGTCCAACGCCTTCTGTGGGCATCCGCTACCCGGCGAGGCGCTGGAGGCCGCGGTGGCAAGGCGAGCCCATTTCGAGCTGGGCGTGACGCTGACCGAGATCGTGCTGCTGGATAGCGAGTTCCGCTATCGTGCCCGCGACGATAGCGGGGTGGTCGAGAACGAGTACTGCCCGGTGTTCCGGGCCCGCGCCAGCTCGTCGCTGGCGCCCAATCCCGATGAGGTGATGGCGTGGCAGTGGGTGTCGGCGGAGGATCTGATCGCCGCCCAGGCCGCCACGCCCTGCGTGTTCAGCCCGTGGATGGTGGCGCAGTTGGGGCGTCCGGGCATCCGCCAGGCGCTCTAGCGGTGCTCCCGACCGCCGGTGGCGTTTTTCAGCGACATCGGCGGGCGGGCCGGGCACGCATGCCCAGCCAGGCGTTGGCCATCAGGGTCAGGATGGTGAGCGTGCCGCCGTAGAGTGTGGCGCTGGGCGGATCTTCGCCGAGCAGCCACCAGACCCAGAGGGTGCCGAGAATCGCCTCGACCAGATAGAACAGCGCCACCTCGGCGGAGGGCAGGTAGCGGGTGGCGATATTGATCAGCGCCGTGGCCAGCGGCATCTGCAACAGCCCCATGAGCCCGAGCACCACGTAGCTCTGGGTATCCAGTGCCAGCGGCGTTGCCATTGGCCAGGCGGCGAGGGCGGTGAGCACGCCGCCGCCGGCGATCAGCGGCAGCCGGTCGAGGGTGGGGTAGCGGCGCAGCAGGGTCAGGTTGGCACCCACCGCCAGTGCCGAGGCGAGGGCGTAGAGATCGCCCAGCAGGCCGTCGCCGCCGAGGGAGCCGGCGAAGACGATCACCAGGCCGAGCATCGCCAGGCCGATCGCCAGCCAGGTGCGCCCTGCCACCGGTTCGCGCAGCACGAAGCGTGTCAGCAGGGCGGCGAAGAGTGGCGCGGTGCTCAGGATCACCACCACGTTGGCCACCCGCGTGTGCACCACCGCCATCACGAACAGCAGCGAGATGGCGGCGAGCAGCGCCGAAGAGGCCAGCGCAGCACCGCGATGGGCGTTGAGCGTGGCCAGGCGCCGGCGCTGGCAGTAACACAGCCCCACCACCAGGGCCATCAGTGTCCCGCGCCAGAACGCGATATTCCAGCCATCGCTATCGGCCAGGCGTACCAGCAGACTGTCGAAGCTGAGTACCACGATGCCGCCGAAGGCCAGTGCTACGCCGCGGGCATGCCCCTGAGGGGCCCAAGTCACCATGCTGTTCTCTCCTTGAGTGATCTGCCCGACCATCATGCTCGGGCTCCCTGACGTCGTCGGGTATCGCCTGCCCGGCTAGGCGTTGCCTTGGGCGGCGGCCAGGCGTGCGCTGCCGTGCACCCCGGCGACCCGATATCCCACCGCGCCGGCCACCAGCAGCATGGCACCGCAGCCCAGGGCCAGCGCGTAGGCGCCCAGCGTGGCCGAGCGCGAGAGGCCGTAGTCGGCGGCATAGCCGGCGAGGGTGTCGGCGTACTGCAGCCACAGGAAGGCGCCGATCGCCACCCCCGCCAGCATGGTGACGATGGAGATGCCGCGGGTGCCCGACTCGGTGCTCGGCGCGGGCGTCTCGCCAGGCTGGTGCAGGCTGGCCAGATACTCCCGCTCCGCCTGACTGACCTGCGTCAGGCGCGAGGCGATCACGATCGCGACCAGGGCGGCCACGGTGCTGACGACCACCGGATGCAGATAGACCGGCAGCGTGAGCCACTCTGCCTGCAGCGCCAGCGAGAGCAGCAGGTTGCCGAGAAAGCCGACGCTCAGCCCCCAGGCCGCGCCGGCGGCGGTGATGCGCCGGCTCCAGATGCTCATCAGCGCCACCGGCCCCCAGGAGGAGGCGAACAGCGTCGCCGCGAACCACACCACCGCCATCACCGCGGGCGGCTGGAACAGTGCCAGCACCAGGGTCACCAGCCCCGAGACGAGCACCGCGATGCGGCTGGTGCGCATGGCGGCAGCGCCGCTGCGCGAGGCGGGGAGGATATCGTTGGCGATACTGAAGCCGATGATCGAGAGAAAGGTCGAGCAGGAGGAGAGGCCGGCGGCGAAGACGCCGGTCAGGATGACCATGCCCAGCCACATCGGCAGCACGTTGAGCGCCGCCCACACCATCGAACGCTCGGCGTCGAGCGTCGGCGTGTAGAGGTTGATCGCCGCGCCGGTGAGCATCATCAGCGCATAGAAGATCGCCAGCGCCACGGCGGTGAGCATCGCCGAACGCATCACCACGTGCTCGTTGCGCGCCATCAGATAGCGGCTGGACTGCCACGGGCTCGCGGCCAGCACTGCGGCCCACACCAGCCCCAGGGTGATGCCCCAGGTGGCGGACTCGCCCGGGGTCGCGAAGGCGGCATCATCGCCCTGGAGCATGCCGTGCCACAGGGCGATACCCGGCTTGTCAGTCTGCGCCAGCAGCCCGCCGATCACTCCCTGCCAGCCGCCCAGGTCGGTGATGATATAGAGCGAGCCACCGACCGCGGCCAGCGAGAAGATCACGAACATCACGGTATCGGTGAGCACCACGCCGGGCGAGCCCGAGTAGAGAATGAAGCCGGTGAAGGTGAGCCAGACCAGCAGCAGGCCGAGCCAGTAGGGCAGCCCGGTCAGCTCCTCGAACATGATCCCCGCGCCCTGCATGACGCCGAGCAGATAGGCACCCAGGCCGATCACCGTGGTGAGCCCGGCGATACGCTGCACCCGGCGCGAGGCGAAGCGCTTGCCGAAAAACTCCGGCACCGTGAGCGCTTCGCTGCGGCGCAGATAGCGGCCGAAGGCCAGCGCACCCAGCAGGCAGCCCGAGGTGCTGATGGCGGCGAAGATCAGCATCACGAAGGGGTAGCCCGCATAGGCGAAGCCGGTCTCGCCGAGAAAGGCGCTGGTACTGAGATAGCTCGCCACCAGGGTGCCGAGGATCAGGAAAGTGGGCGCATTGCGGCCGGCGACGAGATAGTCGTCGAGATGCTTGACGCGGCGCCCGGCCCAGTGGCCGATCAGAAAATAGCCGACGAGGCTTAAGACGATCGCAACGGTGTAGCTCATGGGCGTATCGCTCGATGGTGTTGGTTGTCGAGTCATCGTAAGCGCGAACGCCGCGACGACTGTTTCAGGTGCGTCATCGCGCAGAACAGGTGCGACCCGTATCGATATGGCGCAGCGGATAGTGCCATCGATGTCGCGCCGGTGCCGGTGCCGGTGCCGGTGGGAGGGTGGCCGGGGGGCGGCATGCGACGTTCCTGCCCCCGGCGATTTGGGTATATGCTGCCTGTGGGTCACGTACCCGGCCGCCGCTGGGTGCCCGCGTTTTTCGTCAATGCCTGCCACGAGGTAATGCGATGTCCTCCCGTGACGATGCCGCCGCGCGCGGCGTGCCCGGCTACGCCCATCTCGCCGAACTGGCGCTCGACCTGAGCTGCACCTGGCACCAGGAGACCGACTGGATCTGGCGTGCGCTGGACCGGCGGCTGTGGGAGCTGACCCACAACCCCTGGGCAGTGCTCCAGGCGGCCTCGCTCGAACGCCTGCGCACCTTTCTTTCCAACGCCGAGAATGCCCAGCAGCTGCAGGCGCTGATCGAGGCGCGGCACCGTCAGGCGACCCATCACGCCGCCTCGCCCCTGGGCAGTGATAGCGATCCCTTCACCATTGCCTACTTCAGCATGGAGTTCATGCTCAGCGAAGCGCTGCCGATCTACTCCGGCGGGCTTGGCAACGTCGCCGGCGACCAGCTCAAGGCGGCCAGCGATTTCCATCTGCCGGTGGTCGGCATCGGGCTGCTCTATCAGCGCGGCTACTTCCGCCAGACCCTCGATGCCCAGGGCCGGCAGCAGGCGCTCTATCCCTACAACGACCCGGGCCAGCTGCCGATTTCGCCGGTACGCACCGCCGACGGCGAGTGGCTGCGTATCGAAGTCTCGCTGCCGGGCTACGCGATCTGGCTGCAGGTATGGGAAGCGCGGGTGGGGAACACCAAGCTCTATCTGCTCGACAGCAACGACATCGCCAACTATCCCGCCTACCGCGGTATCACCAGCGAGCTCTACGGCGGCGACGAGGAGATGCGCCTGCGCCAGGAGATGCTACTCGGCATCGGCGGCTGGCAGCTGCTGGAGCGGCTGGGGATCACGCCGCAGGTGTGCCATCTCAACGAAGGCCACGCCGCGCTGGTGGTGCTCGAACGCGCGCGGGCTCGCATGGAGCTTACCGGCGAGCCGTTCGAGGTCGCCTTCGCCATCACCCGTGCGGGCAACCTGTTCACCACCCATACCGCGGTGGAGGCGGGCTTCGATCGCTTTTCACCCAATCTGATCGTGCGCTATCTCGAAGCCTACGCCGAGCAGCGCCTGGGCATCGACATCGAGGCGCTGCTGGCGCTGGGGCGCAGCAACCCCCAGGACGCCGGCGAGCGCTTCAATATGGCCTATCTGGCGTGTCGCGGCTGTCATGCGGTCAACGCGGTGAGTCTGCTCCACGAGCAGGTCTCGCGGGAGATCTTTCGCCCGCTGTTTGCGCGCTGGCCAACATCCGAGGTGCCGATCGGGCACGTCACCAACGGGGTGCATATGCCGACCTGGGCGTCACCGGCGGCGGAAGCGTTGTGGACCCACTTCTGCGGTCAGCCCCACTGGCTGGCTGGCGAGGGCGAACTCAGCAGCGCCATGGCCAAGGTGCCGGCGGCGCGGTTGTGGCAACTGCGCAAGACCTCCAGCGCCCAGTTGGTGAGCTACGCCCGTGAGCTGCTGGCGCGCCAGGTGGCGGTCTCCGGCGGCAGCGCCGAGCTCACCGAGCGCGCGCGGCACGTGCTCGACCCCCATGCGCTGACCCTGGGCTTCGCCCGGCGCTTTGCCACCTACAAGCGACCCAACCTGCTGCTGCACGACCCCGAGCGGCTGGCGCGGCTGCTCGCCGACCCGGTGCGGCCGGTGCAGCTGCTGGTGGCCGGCAAGGCCCACCCCGCGGATCGCGAAGGCCAGGCGATGATCCAGCAGTGGGTGGCGTTCTCGCGCCGCGACGACGTGCGCGGCCGGGTCATCTTCCTGGCCGACTACGACATGCGTCTGACCCAGGAGCTGGTGCGCGGCGTGGATGTATGGATCAACACTCCGCGCCGGCCGTGGGAGGCGTGCGGCACCAGCGGCATGAAGATCCTGGTCAACGGCGGGCTCAATCTCTCCGAACTCGACGGCTGGTGGGTCGAGGCCTACCGCCCGGAAGTGGGCTGGGCGCTGGGTGACGAGCAGGAGCACGGTGACGATCCCGGCTGGGATGCGACCCAGGCGCTGGCGCTCTACGATCTGCTCGAACAGGCGATCGTGCCGACCTTCTTCGAGCGTGACGAGCAGGGCATCCCCCAGGCCTGGGTCGAACGCATGCGCGCCAGCATGAGCAGCCTGACCCCGCGCTTTTCGGTCAGCCGCACCCTGCGCGACTACTACCAGCGCTACTACCGGCCGGCGGCCGAGGCCTATCGGCAGCGCGCCGCCGGTGCCGGTGAGCTAGGGCGCGAGATCGCCGCCTGGCACCACGCCATCGAGCAGGCCTGGCCGGCGCTGCGTTTCGGCGCCAGCCATGTCGACACCCACGCGGGCGGTCACCGTTTTCAGACCTGGTTGCATCTGGGCGGGCTCACTCCGGAGGATGTGCGTGTCGAACTCTACGCCGATGCCGGCGCTGATCAGCCGTCCGCCTGCCACCAGATGCACGCCGTGCCCGGGGCGACACCGGACGCCTGCGCGTTCGTCGTCGAGATCGAGTCCAACCGGCCGGCTGAGGCGTACACCATCCGGGTCAGGCCCTGGCACGCCGCCGTGGCGCTACCGCTGGAGGAGCCACGGGTGCTGTGGCAGCGCTGAAGCGCGCCAGGCATTTTTCAGACAAATCATAGGAACGAACGCCGCTCGCGAAGGGAAAGACATGCACGGTCAACTTGGCCTTGGCTTGAGGTTGACCATGGGTCATGGCACCATTCTGTCAACCCGTGAGGTATGGATGAGTTGACACCGATGACTGCCACCCCAGATACCCGCACCGCGTCTGCGGCTTCCGTGACCCGCCACGACTGGCAGCGAAGCGAGATCGAAGCGCTGCTGGCGCTGCCGTTCAACGATCTGCTGTTCCGAGCGCAGGGCGTGCACCGCGAGCACTTCGATCCCAACGCGGTGCAGATTTCCACGCTGCTCTCGATCAAGACCGGCGCCTGCCCCGAAGATTGCAAGTACTGCCCGCAGTCCGGCCACTACAACACCGGGCTGGAGCGCGAGAAGCTGCTCCAGGTCGAGGCGGTGCTCGAACAGGCGCGCCGGGCCAAGACGGTAGGCGCCAGCCGCTTCTGCATGGGTGCGGCGTGGAAGCACCCCAGCGCCAAGGACATGCCCTACGTGCTGGAGATGGTCAAGGGCGTGCGTGCGCTGGGGCTGGAGACCTGCATGACGTTGGGCATGCTCAGCCGTGAGCAGGCCGAGCAGCTCAATGATGCCGGTCTCGACTACTACAACCACAATCTGGACACCTCGCCGGAGTACTACGGCGAGATCATCACCACCCGCACCTACGCCGATCGTCTGGAGACGCTGGATCACGTGCGCCAGGCAGGCATGAAGATCTGCAGCGGTGGCATTCTCGGCATGGGCGAGAGCGTCAACGACCGCGCCGGCCTGCTGCAGCAACTGGCCAATCTGCCGACCCACCCGGAGAGCGTGCCGATCAACATGCTGATCCGCATCCAGGGGACGCCGCTGGAACACGTGGAGGATCTCGATCCGCTCGATTTCATCCGCACCATCGCGGTGGCGCGCATTCTGATGCCGCGCTCCCACGTGCGCCTGGCGGCGGGGCGCGAGCTGATGAGCGATGAGACCCAGGCGATGGCCTTCTTCGCCGGCGCCAACTCGATCTTCTACGGCGAGCGTCTGCTCACTGCCCAGAACCCGCAGGCGAGTCATGACAAGCAGCTGTTCGCCCGGCTCGGGCTTCACCCAGAACAGCGTGAAGAGGCCGATGACGCCGCCCAGGAGGCAGCGCTGCAAGCGCAAATGATGCGTGCCCGGCTGGATGCACTGACCACGGATGCCAGCGTGCCTCGGCGTGCCGCCAGCGGCGCGGCCGCGGACGTCTGATGCGCGGCGCCGAGTCACTCGAAGCGGCGCTGGCGCCGCGTCTGGCCGAGCAGCGCGCCCGCGTTCGCTACCGCCAGCGTCACACCACCCGAGGCGTGGGGCCGCGGGTACATCGCGACGGCCGCGACTGGCTCAACGTCTGCAGCAACGACTACCTGGGACTGGCCGGCGACCCGCGGCTGGCCGACGCGCTGGCGGAAGGTGCCCGGCGCTTCGGCGTCGGCGGCGGCGCCTCGCATTTGGTGTGTGGCCATAGCGAGGCCCACGAGATGCTGGAGCGGCGGCTGGCGGCCTGGACCGGCTGCGAGCGGGCGCTGCTCTTCTCCAGCGGCTATCAAGCCAATCTCGGTGTGATCTCGGCGCTGCTGGGGCGCGGCGACATCGCCCTGCATGACCGCCTGAATCACGCCTCGCTGCTCGATGGCACGCGCCTCGCCGGGGCCCGGCTAGAGCGCTTCGCGCATGGCGATGCTGCGGCCTGCGAGGCGCGTCTGGCAGCGCTCGACAGTGAGCGCCGCCGGCTGGTGATCAGCGACGGCGTCTTCAGTATGGATGGCGACTGCGCCGACCTGAACGCGCTGGCGACCCACTGCGAGCGCCACGACGCCTGGCTGATGATCGACGATGCCCACGGCCTCGGCGTGCTGGGCGAGCGCGGGGCGGGGACCTGCGACGCCCAGGGGCTGGCACCGGGGCGAGTGCCGATCCTGGTCGGCACCCTGGGCAAGGCGCTGGGTACCCATGGCGCCTTCGTCGCCGGTAGCGAGACGCTGATCGAGGCGCTGATCCAGTTCGCCCGGCCCTATGTCTACACCACCAGTCTCTCGCCGGCCCTGGCCTGGGCCACCTTGACCAGCCTGGACATCGTGCGCGACGAGCCGGAGCGCCGTGACCATCTGCAGGCACTGGTCGCGCGCTTTCGCCAGCACGGCGCCGGGCTTGCCGAGGTCGGTCTGTCGCCGATGCCGTCGATGACACCGATCCAGCCGCTGCTGATCACGCAGCACGGCGAGGGGGCCAACGAGGCCACGGCGCTGGCGTTGGCCCAGGCGCTGGAAGCGCGCGCTATCTGGTGCAGCGCGATTCGCCCGCCGACGGTACCGGTGGGTAGCTCGCGCCTGCGCATCACCCTGAGCGCGGCCCATGAGCTGGCCGATGTCGACCGCCTGTGCGAGGCGCTCTACGGCGCCGCGCGTCAGGTCATCGGGCAGGGTGGGGCGGCGATGCCGCAGAGGGCACCGGCATGACGCTCGCGGCCCGCCAGTGTGCTGATCGACATCTCTCTGATTCACACCCGGCTGACTCGGGTCTGACTGACCCGCAGGCAGCCGATCGGCACGATTCCCGGCAGTTGGTGATTCTGCCCGGCTGGGCGTTGGGCGTAACGCCGCTCGAGCCGCTGGCGAGCGCACTGGGTCAGCGTCTGCCCGGCTGGGAGATCACGCTACTCGACTACGCCACGCTTGACGCCCCCGAGGGTGGGCGGCTGGCTGGTCACGACGTCGATACCTGGCTTGCCGCGCTCGAGCGTGCGCTGCCGGATGGCGCCTGGCTGTGCGGCTGGTCACTGGGCGGCATGCTCGCCACCGCGCTGGCAGCAAGGCGTGGTGCGCGTACGCCCGGGCTGATTTCGCTCGCTGCCAACGCCTGCTTCGTGGCGCGGTCGGGCTGGCAAACCGCAATGGCGGCGGAGACCTTCGACGCCTTCCGCCAGGATTATCAGCAGGCGCCGGCGCGGACCCTCGGACGCTTTGCCCAACTGGTCGTCCAGGGCGGTGAGACCCAACGGCCGCGGCGTGTCCGCTCGGCCCGAGAGCTCGCCGCCGTCGGTGCGCAGACGCCGCCAGATCAGGCGCTGGCAGGGCTTGCGCTGCTCGAGGCGCTGGATCTGCGCACGCGACTGGGGCAACTGAGCGTGCCCCAGCTGCATCTGTTCGCGGCCGATGATGCGCTGGTGCCCGTTGCCGCCTGCGATGCCGTCGCTGAATGCCTGCCGGCGTCTGGCCGTGCCGAGCGGATCGCGGCGGCGGGCCACGCCTTCCCGCTGGCGCGTGCCACCGAGACTGCCGAGCGGATCGCGACCTTCATCACCTCGAGTCGGGCCGAACGCGCCGATGCCGGGGGCCAGCCATGAGTGCGCTGGTGGATGCCCCCAGACTGGCGCGCCAGCGGCGTATCGCCAGTGGTTTTTCCCGCGCCGCGAGCAGCTACGACGCCGCGGCGGGGCTGCAGCGTGAGGTGGCTGACGCGCTGCTGGCGCAATTGCCCGCGGAGTGCCGCCCGACGACGGTGCTCGATATCGGTTGCGGCACCGGCTATGTCACCGCTGCCCTGGCGCGGCGCTTTGGTACTACCACCCTGGGGCTGGATCTGGCCCCAGGGATGCTCTCCACCGCGCGGTGCAGCCACACTGAGCTGGCGATCCGCTGGCTCGCGGGCGCCGCCGAACGGCTGCCGCTGGCGGCGGGCAGTGTCGATCTGATCGCCTCCAGCCTCGCCCTGCAGTGGTGCGACTCGCTGGCGGCGGCGCTCGACGAGGCCTGGCGGGTGCTGCGCCCCGGCGGTCATCTCGCCTTCACTACCCTGTGCCACGGCAGCCTGCACGAGTGGCAGGGCGCCTGGCGGGCGGTCGATGGGCGCGCCCACGTCAACCGCTTCCTGCCGGAGGAGACGCTGGCCGAGACGCTGGCCCGCCCCGGCTGGCGCTGCCGGCTGCATGACGTCGCCACCCGACGCTGCTGGTATCCCGATCTGGCCGCGGCGCGACAGGCGCTCAAGGCGATTGGCGCCAACACGGTGATCGCCGAGACCGCTCCCTCCGCTCACACACCACCCCGCGGACTGACCGGGCGTGAGCGCCTGGCCCGGCTCGAGGCCGCATTCGAAGAATACCGAAGACCGGCCGGCATCCCGATCAGTTATCGTGTGGCAACTGTCGTGATGCAGCGTTGAAGCGGAGGAAGACCCCATGCAAGCACTATTCGTCACCGGTACCGATACCGAAGTCGGCAAGACCTTCATTACCGCCGGCCTGATGGCCGCCGCACGCCGGCGTGGCCTGAGCGTCATCGGCGGCAAACCGGTCGCCTCCGGCTGCGACCAGACCAGCGAAGGGCTCAGGAACAGCGACGCCACCACCATCCTGGCCGAGTGCAGCCCGGCGCTCGACTACGACAGCGTCAACCCGGTCGCCCTGGCGCCGGCGATTGCCCCGCATATCGCCGCCCGTGAGGCGGGTATCGCACTGGGCGTTTCGATGCTGGCCGAGCCGATGCGCGCGCTGCTCTCCCGTGGCGCCGATGTCACCATCATCGAAGGGGCTGGCGGCTGGCGGGTGCCGCTCAACGAGCGCGAGTCGATCTCCGACCTGGTGATCGCGCTGGATCTGCCCGTGGTGCTGGTGGTCGGCGTGCGTCTGGGCGCGATCAACCACGCCCGGTTGACGCTGGAGGCGATCCAGCGCGATGGCGTGAAGGTGGCCGGCTGGGTCGCCAACATTCTCGAACCCGATACCCCGCGCATGGAGGAGAACCTCGATGCGCTGGCGCACTGGCTCGGCGAGTACGGCGGCGCTCCCTGTCTGGGCGTGGTGCCCTGGCTGGAGAGCCCGGACGCCGAGACCACCGCCGACCTGCTCGACCTCGACGCGCTGCTCGGCAGCCTGAGCTGAGCGAACGGCGTGGGCGGGGGCGGCAAGGCTTCACTCCGCAAGAGAAGACACATGAACCGTAACAGCGATTGGATGCAGCGGGATCTGGCCAGCCTCTGGCACCCGTGCACGCAGATGAAAGACCACGAGACGCTGCCTGTAGTGCCGATCCGGCGTGGGAGGGGCGTATGGCTGGAGGATTTCGAGGGGCAGCGCTATCTCGATATCGTCAGCTCCTGGTGGGTCAACGTCTTCGGCCACGCCAACCCGCGCATCAACGCGCGCATCAAGTCACAGCTCGACGAACTCGAGCACGTGATTCTCTCCGGCTTCACCCATCAGCCGGTGATCGAACTCTCCGAGCGCCTGGGTCGGCTCGCTCCCGAAGGGCTGGGGCACTGCTTCTACGCTGACAACGGCTCCTCGGCGATCGAGGTGGCGCTCAAGATGAGCTACCACTACTGGCGCAACGTCGGGCAGCCGCAGAAGCGGCGCTTTCTCACCATCACCAACGGCTACCACGGCGAGACCCTGGGCGCGCTGGCGGTGGGGGATGTCGGGCTCTACACCGATACCTACCGCTCGCTGCTGCTGGATGTAATCAAGGTGGCCGCACCGGATGGCTTCGGGCTGCCGAGGGAGCAGTGGGTCGAGCAGGCCAGGGCGCGTTTCGCCGAGATGGAACAGGCGCTGGCGCGCCACGCCGACGAGCTGGCGGCGGTGATCGTCGAGCCGCTGATCCAGTGCGCCGGCGGCATGCGCATGTACCCGCCGGAGTATCTCACCTGGCTGCGCGAGGCCTGCGACCGCCATGGTGTGCAGCTGATCTTCGACGAGATCGCGGTCGGCTTCGGGCGTACCGGTACGCTCTTCGCCTGCGAACAGGCCGGCGTGCGGCCGGACTTCCTGTGTCTCTCCAAGGCGCTGACCGGCGGTTACCTGCCGCTCTCGGTCGTCATGACCACCGACGAGATCTATGCCGCCTTCTACGACGACTACGAGACGCTGAAGGCGTTTCTGCACTCCCACAGCTACACTGGCAACCCGCTTGCCTGTGCCGCCGCCCTGGCCACCCTCGATATCTTCGAGCAGGACGACGTGATTACCGCCAACCGTGGCAAGGCAGCGCTGATGGGTCGCTTGGCGGAGCCGCTGCGTGACCACCCGCATGTCGGCGATGTGCGCCAGACCGGCATGGTACTGGCGATCGAGATGGTCAAGGAGAAGTCCAGCCTCACCCCCTACGACTTCCGCGAGCGGCGCGGTCTGCGGGTCTTCCGCCACGCCATCTCGCGCGGCGTGATGCTGCGCCCGCTGGGCAATGTCATCTACTGGATGCCCCCCTATGTGATCAGCGACGAGGAGCTGGAACTGGTGGCCGAAGTCACCCGGGAAGGGCTCGAGATCGCCACGGCCGACGCCTGACCCCTGCCAGCGCCCCTCGACAGGCCGAGGGGCGCTCTCCCGCCGCTAGAGACTCTTCTCACAGATGCTCGCGCCCGCAGTTAACCCATGTCGTCACCCATATCGTGCCGATGTTGGCCCCAAGACGTTGCCGGCAGGGCGATATCGCGCCACAGCGTAGGAAAATTCCGTCACGACGCTTGAAAATCGGCTAGCTCCCTCTCGACCAAGGTCGTAGAGGTGTTGTCGCCTTCATGGCCGGTCGGGATCGCTCGCCGCTGCGCGGATATCCGGGCTACACGCGCACAAGGTCATGATAAAACGCTTGTTTTCATGCGCCGAGTGGTGTCACACCCAACTTGCGGCGTTTCCGGAACGGATTTTCACGCTCGTGGTTGGCCCAGGGTCATACGTCATACATGACTACAAAAACCGCCTAAACAGGCGTTTTTCGGTAAAAGCCTTACCCCCACGCCACCGAAGTACTGATTGTTATGCTGTCCCTCTGGCTTCCATAGTGACCTTGCCGAACGACGATTGATGCGGCATTGATCGAATTAAAACGCGCGTTTTTCGTCGTCAAAATTTCGGCAGCGATAGTCACGAAGCCGACGCCTCAAGGAGTACAGCATGTCTATCTACCAGAGTGACCTCGATGCATTGAATCGATTGTGCCGAGAGCAGGAAGGACGCTGGGACAATATCAATCCCGAATCGGTGGCGCGTATGCGGGCGCAGAACCGCTTCCGCACCGGGCTGGATATCGCCCGCTACACCGCCTCGATCATGCGCCGGGACATGCAGGAGTACGACCGCGACCCGTCCCGCTACACCCAGTCCCTGGGCTGCTGGCACGGTTTCATCGGTCAGCAGAAGATGATCTCGATCAAGAAGCACCACGGCACCACCCGCGGGCGCTACCTCTACCTCTCCGGGTGGATGATCGCCGCCCTGCGCTCGGAATTCGGCCCCTTGCCGGATCAGTCTATGCATGAAAAGACCTCTGTGCCGGCGCTGATCGAGGAGCTTTACACCTTCCTGCGTCAGGCCGATGCGCGGGAACTGACGCACCTTTTCCGCGAACTGGATCAGGCGCGCAAGCAGGGCAACGAAGTTGCAGCGCGGGGTGTCCTCGAGAAAATCGACAACTTCGAAACCCATGTCGTGCCGATCATTGCCGATATCGATGCCGGCTTCGGCAACGAGGAGGCCACCTACCTGCTGGCCAAGAAGATGATCGAAGCCGGTGCCTGCTGCATCCAGCTCGAGAATCAGGTCTCCGACGCCAAGCAGTGCGGCCATCAGGACGGTAAAGTCACCGTGCCGCACGAGGACTTCGTCGCCAAGATCAACGCCGTGCGCCACGCCTTCCTGGAGCTGGGGGTCGATGATGGGGTGATCGTCGCACGTACCGACTCCCTGGGCGCTGGTCTGACCCAGAAACTGCCGGTGAGCAAGGAGCCGGGCGATCTGGCCCACCAGTACAACAGCTTCCTCTACACCGTGCCGATCTGCAGCGCCGACGATCTCGACGAGGGCGATAGCGTGATCAAGCTCGACGGCGACCTGCGCAAGCCGCTGCGGCTGGCCAATGGCCTTTACCGCTTCCGCTCGGACACCGGCGAAGAGCGGGTCGTGCTGGACTGCATCAATGCGCTGCAGAACGGGGCGGACCTTTTGTGGATCGAGACCGAGAAGCCGCATATCGGCCAGATCGCCGGCATGGTCGACCGGATCCGCGCGGTGGTGCCGGACGCCAAGCTGGTCTACAACAACTCGCCGTCGTTCAACTGGACGCTCAATTTCCGTCAGCAGGTCTTCGACCGCTGGGAGAGCGAAGGCCGGGATCTCTCCGCCTACGACCGTGCCCAGCTGATGAGCGCCGAGTACGACGACTCCGAGCTGGCGGCAGAAGCGGACCGCTGGGTGCAGAACTTCCAGCGCGATGCCTCCCGGCAGGCCGGTGTGTTCCATCACCTGATCACACTGCCGACCTACCACACAGCAGCGCTCTCTACCGATGAACTGGCCCAGGGTTATTTCGGCGAGGCGGGTATGCTCGCCTACGTGGCCGGGGTGCAGCGCCAGGAGATTCGCCGTGGCATGGCGTCGGTCAAGCATCAGGACATGGCCGGCTCCAATATCGGCGACGATCACAAGGAGTACTTCTCCGGCGCCTCTGCGCTCAAGGCTGGCGGTACGCTCAACACCATGAACCAGTTCGGCTGAGACTGGCTGCCCGCCGCGACACCGCGTGATCCGCGTTTTACCCTGGCCCCGGCGATCCCGGGGCTGGTTTTTTATCGTCTACCTCCCGCCTCGATGACCGCCGTGATCCCCGCGCCCGTAGACCTGCTATTAGTGACCTGTCATCCGTAGACCTGCCATTCGTGACCTACTGCCCGGGCCACCTGTTTTGTGAAGACGCACGCATTTGCGAAGACGAACGCTTCAACTTCTTAATACCCGACATGACGGAGGGCCTCCCCCGCGGTAATGGATCTCGAAAATGGTTCCTGATTGCGGACGCGCCGCGCGCTAGATTGCCCCGAAATGACAGCGGATCGGCGGGGACAACATGTTCGGTTTCGTGGACCATATCGATGCCAGCGGCGTGGCCGGCTGGTGTGTCGGCAGGGGAACCCAGCCGCTGCCGGGAAGAGGGCGCTGGGCGTCCCGCGTGGTGGTGGTCTCGGTCAACGATATCGACCGTTTCAGCGCCTTCTGCCAGGACCCGAGGCCGGATGTGGTGCGTGCCGGAGCCGCGCGCGACCCCCATGTTGGCTTTCGCGCGCCGCTGGCGCTGAAACCGGGCGATCTGGTGCGCGTGCGCTTCGGCCTCGGCGGCCACATGCTGCAGAACGGCGTGGCGGTGATCGGCGATGAGCCGCTGCGTGGCCGCGCCAACGACTCGGGCTTCATGCCGCTGACGCCCTACGGCGGACTGGATGCTTATCGCCAGCTGCTGGAGCCGCTGCGCGCCCGGTTCAAGATCGAAGCCTTCCGCCCGCTTTTCGGCCAGACAGGCACGCTGGCCGCCATGGCCTTGCAGACGCCTGACGGGCGCACGGTGGTTCCCATGGGCATGCCTGCGGCACGTGCCCGGCGCCAGGCGCGTCTCTACCGGGAGCTGCTGGCACCTCACCGGATCGCCTGCCCAGCGATCTCGCTGCGGGTCGATGCCGCGGGGGGCGTCATGCTCTGCGCCGACTATGTCGCCGGCATCACCTTGGATAAGCACGGGCTGACCGATACGCGGGCCATGCGCACGATCATCGAGTGGGCCAAGCGCCTCAACGACCTGAAGCCGACCCCGGCGCTGGTGTCGCAGCTGCGGGAACGCACCCACGCCGACCGCCTGATCGCGCGCAGCTGGCGCCAACTGCTGGTGGGGCGGCGTGGTGGCGATCTGCGGCTGATCCTGGCCATGCTGTGGAGCGCCGGCGGGCTGCCGCGAGTCTTCTCCCATGGTGATCTGCACCGGGAGAATGTCATCGTCGAAGCGGGCAGTGGGCGGCCGCTGTTGATCGACTGGGACAACGCCGGCCTGCTGCCTCTCGGTGCCGATCTGGCCAGGCTGCTGCTCGGGGTACCGCCGCGCCAGGCCGAAGCCTGGATCGGCGGCTCGCGGCAGCTACGCCTGGGCTGGAGCCTCTTCACATATCTTTCCCTGGCCCTGCGCCAGGCCGACTTCATCGGCAGTGCGGACGCCTCCTACCTTGCCCAGCGCTTCCAGCAGCTCTCCCGCCCAACGCCAGCGTCCCAGTCTTCGCCGTCCAGAGTCAGAAGTGGCCCCCTGTAGGTGTGAACTTGCCCGTTCAGGGCGAGAAAATCACTGATTGATTGCCCGCTTAACGTGCTCTTAGATCCCTGTGGTGATCTCGTAAATCCCTATGGCATTCTCGTAAGTCTATAGCGTAATGCCCTCAGTGCCTGTGGTGTCCCCGCCAATCAACGTGCCGTTTAAAGTTCGTCTTGGGTTATCCCATTCGGGCGTGTGGTCGTGTTTTTTCATGGATTTTCCATGCCCGTTGTATAGGGCGATATCACGACGCCATCTCATGGTGACGACATCAGACTCCGTGCCAGCATTGTCTCGCGGTACAACCCAAGGAGAATGAAATGTCTGACCTGAAAACCGTTATCGACTATGGTGCCGATCCTTCTGGCAAGCAGAACAGCGCTGCTGCGTTTCAGGCGATGGCCGACGCTGCTGACAGTGGCACAGTCTTCGTCCCCGATGGCGATTATGTCATCGCCCAGACCGTTGATCTGAAGGGCAAAAGCATGCGGGGGCTGGCGCGCAACCGCGATGGTGGCGCCTCTCGTCTGCGACCTGCAGGCAACATCGACGGCCCGATGTTCACCAATCAGGGCGCTGTGATCTCTGATCTGCACATCTACGGCGGTGGCGAGAAACGTGGCATCACCGCCTTCGCCGCCCGGGGTTATAACGGCCTGTTCCACAATGTGCGTTTTGACCAGATTGGCACGGCCATCGATATCGAAAAAATCACCGTGCATTTTTCGGTGGTGGACTGCCGTTTCATCATGACCGGCACTGGGCTGCGCTGCCGCGACGTCAACAACGACGTCTCGACGACTACCCGCTTCGTCCGCAACGAATTCAACAACTGCGGTAATGGCGTCGTATATGATCGCGACCTCAAGGGGCCGTCTTTCATCGACAATATTTTCGAGTACATGAGTGGCGATGCGATCGTGGCCGCGCTCATCTACAACGGCACTTTCGTGGGCAACTGGTGGGAGAAGCGCCGCCCGGATGGCACGGAATCCCCATTCGGCAATGCCTCTCAAGCAGAAGGCGCTGGCTACCCTTGTGTCCGCACGCTGAAAAACCAGCAGATGATGCGCTGCTTTGCCTCGAGCAACAGCATGTCCTACGGCTGGGAAGATGTGTTCGCCACGGACAATCACGCTGGCAAGATGGGCGGTGTGTCTCTCAACGACGGCGATGTCGTGGTGCGCGATAGTACCGGCCGGGCTGTGCGTATCACCGATACCGGCATTTTCCGTGAATGCGCATCCCATGCTGGCCTGGGGCCGTTTGTCATCGATGCCAATTACAATAGCACCGGACGCCCGGGCATGACGCTGCGCTCTGGCGGTGGGCCGCTGCGTCTCGAGGACGACGCGGAAAACGGCTTCAGTGGCGCCCTGGTGTTCGACAAGGGCGATAACCTGGAAGAGCGCTTCACCCTGGCGCAGAACGTGCGCGGCCAGCGCACTGCCGGCCTGACGGGGCTCTCCGACGTGGTGGTCGGTGGCGAGACCAAACGCGCCATTACCGGCATCCCGCAGCATTTCCTGTGGCGTCAGGATGGGCTCTCCCGCGGTCTCGGGGCACTGCAATCGCATGACGTCTCCCAGCAAGGCGTCGTCAAGCTCGTGTTCCCGTACGTGATCGACAACCCTCTCATCCAGGTGTCGGTAGAGGACCGCGGCGTGCGCTTCGACGGCTGGAGCTACGTGGACGGCTACGTCAACAACTCGGGAACGCGCCGGCAGTGCACGGGCGTCTATCTGCATTTCACGGACCTGGCCGGCAATCCTGTCACGCCCGAGTCGTTCGCGATGCAGATCCTGACACTCGAGCCCGGCATTGATTGAACGCCATCACTGAGAGCAAGCAGCGTTGACAGGAGGTAAATGAGTATTCTGGCCGGAGCGACGCTCCGGCCAGTCTTTGTTGATCCGGCATGATCACCCGGCACAGCGAGGCGGCCCCCCCTAAGCGTGAGCGAGATAGCGCTCACGGGGCAGCGCCTCTCCGGCGACGTATGGGATCAAGCCATAGAACCCCGTCTTGGAGCTAAGCCTTGGAGCCACGTCCTGGAACCAAGCCATGAAACCCGGACTCGCGCGCACCAGCGGCAAAAGGGGGCAATGGTGAACAGCGGAACCTGTCGCGCTTCACGGACAGTCACAAGACAAATCCTGACGCTTTATTCACTCACGGTTGAGCACTTTACGTAGCGTTATCACAATCGTATGCCTAGAATCGCGGTTCGATTGAAACAGAAAATCGATTCATTGAATTCGGCATAACGTCATAACTCAATGATGTTAATTCGGCGAGACGACGCTCGGATCACGCCGTGAGTTTCAGCATCGATAACGGTAAAGATGGGGAATTGGCATGGGTATCGATGCCTGGTTGAGCATCGCGGCCGTGGTGGCGGTCCTGGGCACACTGGTCTTCACGCGTATCGCACCGGACGCCATTCTGGTCGGCGCCATGGCGTTTCTGATCTTCACCGATGTGCTCACGCCGCAGCAGGCGCTGGCGGGCTTCGCCAATACCGGGGTGATGACCATTGCCGCGCTCTACGTGGTAGCGGCGGCGCTCAAGGAGACCGGGGCGATCAAGTGGATCGCCAGCATGCTGCTCGGCCAGCCGAGCACGCTGCGCCGGGCCCAGTGGCGGGTGATGCTACCGGCATCGGTGCTGAGCGCCTTCATGAACAACACCACCGTGGTAGCGATGTTCATTCCCGCGATCCAGGACTGGTCCGGTCGCCTGCGCCTTCCACCTTCCAAGCTGCTGCTGCCACTCAGCTATATCTCCATTCTCGGCGGGACCTGCACCCTGATCGGCACCAGCACCAACCTGGTGGTCGATGGCCTGCTGCAAAGCCGCCAAGGCATCTCGCTGGGCATGTTCGAACTCACCTGGGTAGGTCTGCCGATCCTGATCGTGGGCGGGGGCTTCATACTGCTGTTCGCCGGCTGGCTGCTGCCCCAGCGTGACGGCACCAGCTCGCAGCTCGACCAGATCCGCGAGTACAGCGTCGAGGTCGACGTGAAGCCGGGCGGGCCACTGGTGGGCCGGAGTATCGCCGAGGCGGGGCTGCGCAATCTGCAGTTCGGCTATCTCACCGATATCCAGCGTGGCGGTGAGCTGTTGGCCGCGGTACCGCCGGAGACCAGACTGCAGGCGGATGACACCCTGATCTTCGTTGGCGCGCCCGAGTGCGCCCGGGAGCTGCGCGAGGTACGTGGCCTGGTGCCGACCAACGGCAACGTGCAGAAGCTGGAGATCGCCCACCATCGGCGCTGCCTGGTCGAGGCGGTGATCAGCCCTGACTTCACCGCGATCGGCCAGAGCGTGCGTGAATCGCGTTTCCGCTCGCGCTTCCAAGCGGTGATTCTCTCCATCTCCCGTCATGGGCGGCGGCTGGAGGGCAAGCTCGGCGATGTCGAGTTCCAGGTCGGCGACACTCTGCTGCTGGAGACCGGGCAGCAGTTCGTCGAGCAGTACCGCTACCGCAAGGACTTCCTGCTGGTCAGCCAGCTCAACGACTCCACACCGCCCAATTTTCAGAAGGCGCCGCTCTCGCTGGGCATCCTTGGGGTCATGGTGTTGCTCAGTGCCACCAACCTGACCTCGATTCTCGAAGCGGCCTTTCTCGCTGCGGGCGCCATGCTGGTGAGCGGCTGCCTGACCATGGGCAAGGCGCGCCGCTATATCGATCTCTCCGTGCTGATCGTGATTGCCGCTTCGTTCTCCCTGGGTACCGCGATGAGTGAGTCCGGCGCCGCTCAGGCCATCGCCGAGCAGGTGGTAGGGCAGATCCACACCCCATGGCTGGCGCTGCTCTTCGTCTATGTGATGACGGTGCTGTTCACCGAGATGATCACCAACAACGCCGCCGCGGTGTTGATGTTCCCCATCGCCATGGCGGTCTCCGACCAACTCGGGGTCGATTTCATGCCGTTCGTCATCGCCGTCACCATTGCCGCGTCGGCCAGTTTCATGACCGCGCTGGGCTACCAGACCAACCTGATGGTGATGGGCCCCGGCGGCTATCGCATGCATGACTATCTCAAGCTAGGCGTGCCGCTCAGCCTGATTGTCGGTGTGGTCAGCGTCACACTGATACCGCTGATCTGGCACTTCTAACGACGGCGTAAATATCAGCATTGATGGATAGAAGGCATCCCCGGCCTGGTCACCATCATCTGGGTTTGGTTGGCCCGCCTTCAGGAGCTAGCACTGCCCGTGAGGGATCGGCCGCCGGCGCTGGCTTGACCAGGCGCCCGCGCAGGCCAGCTGCGGGAGCGAGCGCTGCTCACGAAGGAGGGCTTGCCATGACAGATACGAGGAATTTGCCTTCGCGGTAGGCAAATCGGGCCCGGCCCAATACAATCGTGTGGCTCAAGGGCCACGGATTCGGCCTACTAAATGTATCAATGTGTTCGAGGGCAGGGATTTTGCCATCGGTTATTTTTTTGGACTGCCCTGATGCTCTGGGCCTAATCCATTCCCTCCGGCCGATGCCATCGCGCGTATCGGGCATATGCCCGCGCGGTGAGGCTCGGCGTCTTAGTCAATCGGGTTGATCACAAAACATGTCAAACGCTTTCCATGGGGTGTCCCGCCGCGCTGGCCGGCTCGGGAAATTCTTCCAGCTGGGGGTGCTCTCTGTCGCCATCGCCGGATGCGCCACACAGAGCCAGCAGGGCATTCACAACGTGCAGAACATGCGTGGTGGTGCCGCCCTCGGCCCCGAGATCTCCACCTTTCTCGATAACGCTACGCCCGGCAGCATTGCCGCCTTCCCCAAGAGCCCATGGGGCTCGAACGTTTCGGTCATCGTCCAGGAGCGCTACTTCGCCGCCAGCGGTAGGCTCTGCGCGCATCTGGATGTTGCTCGCGAGAGTGGGGTGGCGCTGCATCAGGCCGAAGTCGCCTGTCTGGTCAAGGACAATGGCTGGTTCTCGCAGCGCCTGGTGACACAAGTGCTGCCCGCAACCAGCAATCAGTAACAAAAATCCGCTGCGACCGCGCCCAGCGAGCCGAGTATCGTCGACGACGATGTAGGCGGCGCGGAAGCCGCACGAACACCACAGGAAGTCTTGCATGAAACGTGCAGCATCGTTTTTCCGGGCCGGGTGCCTGGTGGCGGTAGCGTGCCTGAACGCCAACCTGGCGAGCGCGCAATCCTTCGAATCGGGTAGTGATATCCTGCCGCAGGGCCAGCAGGCCCAGTCTATGACCATGCAGCCCCAGGGGGCCAACGGCCAGCAAGGAGCCAACGGCCAGCAGGCGGTGGATGACACCCCGCGTGCCAATTGGAACAGTGATCAGTACGGGCCGATCGACCCCAACCAGGCACAGATCGACCCCAATATGCTGCCGCCCTTCGGCGCCAATCTCTTCAGCGGTGGCTTCCGCGGTGTGATGGCCGACGGGCTCAACCCTGCCTACACCATCAAGCCGGGCGACCAGATCAATCTGCGCGTCTGGGGCGGGGTAGAGATGCAGCAGGTGTTGACGGTCGACTCCCAGGGGAATGTCTTCCTGCCGGGTATCGGCCCGCTCAACGTTCAGGGCACCTCCAACAGCGAGCTCAACAAGCGGGTCACCTCGGCAATCAAGTCCGTCTACCCGGAAAACGTGCAGGTCTATACCAACCTGCAGGGCGTGCAGCCGGTGGGCGTGTTCGTGACCGGCTACGTCAAGAATCCCGGCCGCTACTCCGGCACTCCCAGCGACTCCATCCTCTACTTCCTCGATCAGGCCGGCGGCATCGAGCAGGCGCTGGGCAGCTATCGCCAGATCGTGGTCAAGCGTAATGGCCGCGCGATCGAAACGGTCGATCTCTACGACTTCCTGATCAACGGCAACATGCCGCGCACTCAGTTCCGTGATGGCGACACCGTGGTGGTAGAGCAGCGCGGCCCTGCGGTCGCCGTGGTCGGTGACGTTGAGAAGCCGTTCCGCTACGAGCTGGCGGGTGAGCAGCTCACCGGTGGCGATGTGACCAACCTCGCGCGCCTGCGCGCCGGCGTCTCTCATGTGCTGCTGCGCGGCAGCCGCCCCAGCGGCCCCATCGCGCGCTATCTGACGCTGAGCGAATTCCGCGAAGCCAACGTCGAGAAGGGGGATGAGGTGCTTTACAGCGCCGATCAGCGCGCCGAAAGCATCGTCGTGCAGGTAGAAGGCAGCTACTACGGCCCCTCGCGCTATGTACTGCCGCGTGACGCTCACCTGGGTGAGTTCCTCAACGCGATCAGCGTGCCCAAGAGCATGACCAGCTACAAGGACATCTCGATCCGCCGCGAGAGCGTCAAGGAGCAGCAGAAAGAGTCTCTCAACGAAAGCCTCGACCGGCTCGAGCAGACCTATCTGGGCTACCCCTCGCGCACCGCGAAAGAGGGCGAGATTCAGGTGCGCCAGGCCGAGCTGATCCAGAAGTTCGTGCAGAAGGCGCGCCAGACCCAGCCCACCGGGCGCTTGGTCGTGGCCCGCGGCGATAACATCGCCGATGTGCGCCTCCAGGATGGTGATGTGATCACTATCCCCGAAATCTCCGATTCCGTGCTGCTGAGCGGCGAAGTCACCATTCCGCAGGCGATGGTCTTCACCCCTGGCATGAGCGCCAGTGATTACATCCAGCAAGCGGGGGGCTTTACCCCGCGCGCGGATGACGATCAGGTACTGGTGGTGCACAAGAACGGTGCCGTGGTTCACGCCGGCGATACCAAGATCCGTGCCGGTGACGAGATCATGGTGCTGCCCGCCGCCCCGACCAGCAATATCGAGCTGGCCAGCAGTATTACCCAGATCCTCTATCAAGTGGCCGTGGCGACCAAGGTCGCGCTGGATCTTTAACTCTGACTCAGCGGCGAGGCGGCAACGTCTCGCTGTTTAATACAAGGTAATGCCCATGCCTTCGTTGAAGTACTCTGACGGTGCCAGGCATCCGGTAAAAGTTACATGGGATGTATGGTCTGCTATGTTTTTGCGGGAAATGATCTCAAGGACCATGTCTGATCGAATGGCATGGTTTTGGATGATTTTTGAACCGATTGCAACGATTGGCGTTATGGTGCTGGTGCGAACATATTTCTTATCGGGGAGACATGTTGCCGGTGCGGATTTTATACCTTGGATGGTAGTGGGACTTATGGGGTTTTACTTGTTTCGCGAGAACATGACGCGCCCTATGAGCGCGATAGACTCTAGCAAAGGCTTGTTTACTTATCGACAAATATTGCCAATAGATCCAGTGCTTGTTAGATGCTACGTGGAAGGCTCTTTGAGAACATTTGTGTTCTTGGTTTTTATTCTTATAGGTGAGCTGCTGGGGTTGAATCTCCTTCCCGATTTTGGCTTAGGAGCATTGTTTGATTGGTTTTCACTATGGTGTCTTGGTATTGGTTTGGGGGTTTTTTTATCAGCTGCCGCCACGCTTGTTTCAGAAATTGGCAGGGTGGTTAAAATAATAAGTCTGCCGCTTTTGATATCCTCTTGCGTCATTATTCCAATATCATATATACCGCATGGGATACAGAAGTATGTCCTGCTGAACCCCATAGTCCATGGTATTGAGAGTATGAGGCTTTCCTTTTTTAGCGGATATCATACTGCTTCAGGGGTGGATCTGAGTTATCTATGGGTTTGGGCATTGGCCTCTTTAAGTCTGGGGCTGTTAATGCATAAGCGTTTCGAGTACAAGTTGAAAGCGATTTAGGCCAATTGAAATGATCTCAATCAGAGGGGTTTCAAAAAAATATACCATCAATGGCGTCGCGAATTGGGTCCTTAAAGACATTGATATAGACATACCAGATGGTGTGAATGTTGGCCTTATTGGGAGAAATGGTGCCGGTAAGTCTACTTTATTGAGGCTGATAGGGGGAATGGATAGGCCTGATAAGGGGAAAATCATACGGACTACTAAAGTGTCCTGGCCAATTGGTCTGGCTGGTGGCTTCAAAGGAGCCATGACAGGGCGGCAAAATGTGAAATTCGTAGCCAGAGTACACGGGATAAAAGAAAATTTAACAGAGATCATTGGTGAGATTCAAGAGTTTGCACAAATTGGAAAGGCTTTTGATCAACCAGTAAGTACGTATTCTTCTGGCATGAAATCGAGATTGTCTTTTGGGTTGTCTCTTGCGTTTAAATTTGATGTTTACCTATCGGATGAAGCGACTTCGGTGGGGGACAGAGCTTTTAAGAAAAAAGCACAGCGAGCATTTAAAGACCGGGTGTCAGGAGGGAGTTTAATCATGGTTTCCCATGGCGAAGGCGTATTAAAGGAAATGTGTGAAGCTGGCATTTATCTAGCAAATGGGAAAGCAACCTGGTATGACGAGATCGGTGATGCAATCAAACAGTATCACGCTGATGATGAGAGCTAAGCGAGCCCCTAAATGAGATTTAAAATATTTTTCCTTAAGTACCCCCATTGGGCGGTGTGCGCGTTAGTTGTAGTTTTGAATTCTTTTTACTGGTTTGCGGTGGCGAGCGACCGCTATGTTTCGCATGCGAATGTGGTATTAGAATCTCCTCAGTTAAGTCAACCACAACTGAATTTCGGTGCGTTGCTTTCAGGCGCTAGTGGTAACGCGGACATGCTTATCCTTAGAGATTACATGCGTTCGACCGATATGTTGAAGCTGTTGAATAAAGAGCTCGATTTTTCCAGTAAGTATTCCGATGGCAGAATAGATTTTTTCAGCCGACTTTCATCGGCTAATGCACCATTAGAGGTGATGCACGACTATTTTTTGAAAAGAGTGTCGGTTGAAGTTGATGATTATGCTGGAGTTCTAAGAGTTGATGTTGAGGGTTTTGATCCTAAAACAGCTCATGCTGTAAATGAGACGCTACTTTCCGAAGGTGAAAAGCACATGAACGCTCTTGGTAGGCAGCTTGCACAAGAGCAGGTGAAGTTTCTAGAAAAGCAGGTCGATCAACTCCGTGCTAATTATAAAGAAGCCCAGCAGTCACTACTGGATTATCAAAATGATAATGGATTAGTTTCACCCACCGGTACTGTGGAAAGCCTCAGCTCGGTTGTTGCCAGTCTTCAAGCAAAAAGAGCTAAGTTAGAAGCCGAAAAAAATGCCTTGATGAGTTACCAGAGTAAAAATGCACCTCAGGTCGTTCGGGTTAACAGTGAAATCCAAGCGATTGCAAAACAAATTTCTAATGAACAGTCTCGTCTGGCCGCAAATTCTGGTACTGCACTTAACGCTATTTCATCCGAATATCAAAGCCTTCAGTTGGAAGCTAAATTTGCTCAAGAAAGCTACTCCGGTGCGCTCGCTGCACTAGAAAGTACTCGTATTGAAGCTGCGAGAAAGCTAAAGCAGCTTTCGATACTGCAAAGCCCGACGTTGCCAGAATATCCAGAAATGCCCAAGCGGCTTTACAATAGCGTGCTTTTTGGATTGATTGCTTTATTTGTCGCTTTTATAATCAACATGCTAATCGTGATAGTCAAAGATCATCGCGATTGATGTTTTGGCATTTCTATGGTCTTGGTTGCAGATGAAAATGAAAAGTCTTAGACAAATTTACAGCTCCGCTCGCAACATTATTTCCCAACGCTCTGGGAAAAGGTTTTTAAAAGGTGGTGTGGAACTGGTGGGTGATAACTGGCTTTTTTCCAACAAGAAGCCGGTAGCAATAATGTATGGCTTTAATCCTTGGAAGAGAGAGGTTGTTAGTCAGTATCTTAGTGACTATCGTACAGCCTTTGTGAGAGGAAAAACTCCTTTTTATAAGCTTAAGTATAAGTTCCTTAATCATCTTTCGGATGACGAGCAGGTCGTTTTTATAGGGTGGGGTAATAAGCTGCCCGAATCATACAAGCGTTATGCTAATGCTAGAAGATTAGCCCCATCTTCCAAAACTCGATCCAACGTTGCTACGATGGAAGATGGCTTTTTGAGATCCATTGGAGTGGGGTTGCTGCACACAAGGCCCGGCTCGCTTTGCCTCGATTGGGAAGGTATTCACTTTAAATCGAAAGGAGGTAGTGATCTAGAAACCTTGCTTAATGATTTTGATTTCGCTGGCGAGACCGCGTTAATCAAACGCGCTGAAAAATGCATGGAGCTTATGCGAGCGGCAAGGCTTACTAAATATTACAACCCTAAGCCTTACGACAAAACTACCACGGTCCAAAAACTTGGAAGATACTCCATATTGGTGATCGGCCAAGTCGAAGATGATGCTTCAGTTTTAAATAGCGGTTCTAAAGTTTTAGATAATTATTCGTTAGTCTTGCAGGCGAAAAAGGACTTCCCTGAGGCAAATATTTATTTCCGCCCGCATCCCGACTATTGGACAGGGACTAGAGATTCGACAAAAACAAGAAAGCTTGAGTCGCTGGAAAATATTTGCGCAATTGTTCCCCCTACAATTAGCTTGTATGCTCTTTTTGATGTGGTTGATAGAGTTTATACAATATCTTCTTTGTCTGGTTTTGAAGCGCTAGTGCATGGCCTCGAAGTTACTACACTGGGGGCGCCGTTTTATTCAAACTGGGGCGTAACTGACGATAAGGTAAAAGTTCCCAAACGTACTGCTAAACGAACTGTGGCAGAAATTTTTGCAATTGCTTATCTGATTTATCCTCGTTATATCTCGATGGTGACCTCGCAGCGAATTAGTTACGAAGAGCTTGCTGAGGAGCTGATACTTGAAAGTCTTAAACACGAGATGCTTCTCGACTTTAAAAAAAATGCCTTGTTTCAGGCCGTCAGACCTCATAAGGAATCGCTTTCGTCGGGTTTTGAGCTTCTTGAATATTTGGTAGAAAGTGAGAGTTTTGGAGGAGCTGATCCGGAATTCTTTTTTACTAAGCTTGTTCCAGACAGAACTTGCGCTGAGTATGAACGAGCTGTTCGCTATTTCCCATATTTGTCAGTCGTGCTGATTAATAGCTCTAATTTTGAAGTGCTTACTAAGTATATAGAATTGTGTCTACATGCGTTAAGTGATCATAGCTCGACTCTTTTTAGAGATGCAGAGATGTTAGAAAACCTTTTCTACTACATCTCTTTGAGCCTTTATCATACCAATGGTCGCGTGGTTGATGGGGTCCCTGATTTTATTGGTTCTATAGAGAAGTTTGTTTTTTGTAGCTCTGATAGGCTTGAACGAATCTATAAGCTATACTTCAAGATACTTTCTGCAAATCTGCAATATGAACTTGCGAAAAAGGTTTATCTTGAGATTAGTAGGTTGTCAGATGGTGTGACAAATGAGGTTTCTTTCCGCGCGCATCAAGATATTGATAGTTATATTCGGGACCAATTTGTCAAAAAAATAGAGAGCGAGTTTTCAGTTTATACAAGTTTAGGTTCGAGTCTTACGGCGAGACCCTCTAGGTCAGAACGCGATTATGTGTCCAGGCACTCTCTTTTAGTTGAAGTGACAGATCGCTATCATGAGGGGCTGGATAAGAAATTCAATGATGAAAAAGATGTCTTTGTAAATGCGGCTCTTAAAGCTGTGCTGCTGGGTGACGAAACAAGGGCCACTACTTACGCAAAGAAAATATCTGAGGTTATTGGTTGGGATAGGATCGTAAGCGAGAAGGTCCGGATAGGAGATGCATTTTCTCTTTTTAATTACTTTATACGTAGGCGAAATTATACGATCGCTAGTGAAATATTGCCGCATTTGCTAAAAATCAATAATGTAGCCTCTAGCATGGCAGGGTTAAATTACTACCGATCAGTTCAAGATGATGCAGGCTTCTTTTCTTTTTATTCAGAACTTGAGGAGGATGTAAGGTCTCATGTTAAAGTTCTTGCTATCTACGCCAGGCAGTTAAGAAATGCTGGTATGTTTTCTAAATCTAAACGTGTTTATAAAGAAATCCTGTCTAAGCCCGCGACGGTCGCAAAAAAAACTAGTATACAGGGAGAGATAGATAAGATTGATTTTTGCATTGAGTCTAGTGAGATATTGAATTCTGTGCCACAGCCTCGCTTGCCAAAGGGTGTTGTGTTTCTCGCGTCTCAAACTTGCTTTAACACTCTTGCAATGATGGTTCCATCTTTAGTTGAGCTGAAGAAAGAGGGCTATGCGGTAGTTAATTTATGCTCAGGGATGACTGAAGAACAGCCTACTGGTATAGATTTCATAGACCGGTTCTTTGGGGTAATACCTCTGGATTTGGTTTTCTCCGAGAGAAAAAATGAATGGCTTGTGGATTGGCCTGCAAGAAGAGTTGAGTCAAAAGGCATTAATTTCTATCAGGGTTTTTATGAGCGTTTGTCGACGTCAGCAAGACGGTTCTTTGTTGATATCAACAATGACGGCGTTTGGAAGGATTTTGAAATAAATCTTTTGCGCTCTGACACCTGTTTGAGTGTATGTGACGAAATATATAGATCGGTGACTAAAAAAGGTATCCCTACAGTTTTTGTTTCGGGGAATAGCCATGTTACTCCTTTTAGTGTTTTTCGTGATTATGCTCGATTTAAAAATGACAGGTTGTTGACTTTTGTTAACTGCAATGTTGCTTACGAAGCGTATTTTTCTAATTTGGGTAGCAAGACGGCTAATACCATGTGCGTGACGGACATGACACTTTATCCGGATGTTCGTGCTCCATTTATGGCTAGGCACGATAAGTTCAAAACTTGGTACGAAAAAAACAAAAAAAATGGAGATTTTGTCGAAAAAGCTAATTCAATTATAAATGTGAACAGGGTCGGTCAGAAAAGCCTTGAAGCAGAATCTGCTTTGCTTGAAAGGATATCCACGGCAAAAAATAACGGTGTAAAAGTGGTGTGTGCCTTTGGCAAAGTGCCCGTCGATCTTAATGTCCCATACGATGGCGGAGCTGCACACTCTGACATGTCAGATTGGATAACTCATACTGTCGAGACGGTTGCCAACAAGAGTGATGTGCTTCTTCTTATCAAGCCCCATCCTCATGAGCTTCGCCCAGAAATAGCTCTAGATCTCGTTGAAAGTTTTTTTGACTTGATAAAGTGTGAAATACCCGAGAATGTTGTTCTTATGGGGCATAAAGATATGAACAGTCACGCTTTGGGCCCTTATCTTGACCTTGCTCTATTATACAATGGCTCCACCGCTCTAGAATTGACGACGCAAGGAGTGCCTGTAGTTATGGCATCCTATTTTGGTAAACATGATTATCCTGTTTCTCTACAATACCCCGAGTCAAGAGATGATTATGAACAGCTTGTTCTTTCCGAGGGTTACCGTAGACCAACGGAAGAAATTCAAAAGCAGGCTGCATTCTTGATATGCTATCTCGGCACAGATGAGATAACTACACTGAATCAGTTCTCTATTCGCCAGCTTACCAACGATAAAATTGGAGTTCCGAAGTGGAGGAGAGATAAGGTTAAAGAATTCCTTCTTCGGGGTGATGTTGGCATGAAGAAGATTGCTTCTCAAATTGTTGAGAAGTTTGAATTGTGAAAAATGGAGATTTTTGAAATGTTTGAAGGTTCAACAATCCTTGTGACAGGTGGTACGGGCTCGTTTGGCCATAAATTTGTTCCCATGGTGCTCGAAAAATATAATCCCCACAAGGTTATTATCTATTCTCGCGACGAGATGAAGCAGTGGGAGATGGCAAAGCTTTTCAAAGACGATGATCGGGTGCGCTTCTTTATCGGTGATGTCAGGGACCGCGAGCGGATCTATCGGGCGCTTGATGGTGTGGACTATGTTGTCCATGCGGCCGCTACCAAGATCGTGCCCACGGCTGAATACAATCCCTTTGAGTGTGTCAAAACTAATGTCATGGGCGCCATGAACCTCATCGATGCCTGCATCGACAAGGGCGTCAAGAAGGTGGTTGCGCTTTCTACGGATAAGGCAAGCAGCCCGGTAAACCTCTACGGCGCAACCAAGCTGACCTCGGACAAGTTGTTTGTCGCAGGCAACTCTTATGCCGGTGGGCACGATACTAGTTTCTCCGTGGTACGCTACGGTAACGTCATGGGCTCCCGCGGTTCGGTTATCCCATTCTTTATGTCTGTCAAAGATAAAGGCATTTTGCCGATCACTGACCCGCGTATGACTCGCTTCATGATCTCATTGGAAGAGGGCGTCGAGCTGGTCTGGCACGCTTTTGAGGATATGGAGGGTGGTGAGATCTACGTCAAGAAGATCCCGTCGATGAAGGTGACCGATCTAGCGCGTGTCGTCGCGCCTGATGCCAAGCAAGAAGTGGTTGGTATTCGGCCGGGCGAGAAACTGCACGAGCAGATGATCGGCGAAGAAGATGCTATCTACACCTACGAGTATCCTGAGCATTATAAGATTCTGCCTGCCATCAACAATTGGGACAAAGATGTCAACCGCATCAAGAATGGTGTCAAGGTCAAGGATGACTTTAACTACTCCAGCGACAATAACGCCGAGTGGATGACTGATGCGCAGTTGCAGGCGTGGATTGACCGTAACTGGGAAAAGATTGGAGCCATCTAATGATTCCTTACGGTCGGCAGGAAATCGATCAAACAGATATCGATTCTGTGCTTTCCGTGCTGCAGTCGGACTTTTTGACGCAGGGGCCACAGGTGCCCCTGTTCGAAAAAAATCTGGCTGAGCACGTAGGCGCTCGACATGCATTGGCGGTCAACAGTGCTACGTCGGCGCTGCATATCGCCTGTCTGGCGCTGGGCCTGGGGGAGGGCGATTGGCTCTGGACCAGCCCAGTGACCTTCGTCGCTTCGGCCAATTGTGGCCGTTACTGCGGTGCACGTGTCGATTTCGTCGATATCGATCCCAAGACCTACAACTTGTGTCCCAAGGCGCTTGAGGACAAGCTGCTAGAGGCGGAGCGTCAGGGGTGCTTGCCAAAGGTGGTGGTTGCCGTGCATCTGTGCGGTCAGCCCTGCGAGATGCAGGCGATCCATGCGCTGGGTAAGCGCTTCGGCTTCCGTATCATCGAAGACGCTTCGCACGCGGTCGGCGGCAAGTATCAGGGAGAGTTCATCGGCAGTGGTCGCTACAGCGATATCACCGTGTTCAGCTTTCATCCGGTCAAGATCATCACCACCGCCGAAGGCGGCATGGCGCTGACCAACGATGACAGTCTCGCCGAGAAAATGGCGCTGCTGCGCAGCCACGGGATTACGCGTGATCCGGCTACTATGACGCATGAAGCCGATGGGCCCTGGTACTACCAGCAGGTCGCGCTGGGCTTCAACTACCGCATGACCGAGCTGCAGGCCGCGCTGGGTGTCTCTCAGCTCGAGCGGCTGGATCACTACGTGGCTGAGCGGCACCGTCTGGCGGCGCGCTACGACGCTGCGCTGGCCGAGTTGCCGGTGGTGACACCCTGGCAGCATCCGGATAGCTACTCCGGGCGTCATCTATATGTGATTCGGCTCGAGCTGGAGCGGATTTCGGCCTCTCACCGTGAGGTGTTCGAGGCACTACGTTCGCGAGGTGTCGGTGTCAATCTGCACTATATCCCGGTGCATACCCAGCCCTATTACCGCGCATTTGGGTTTGGTGACGGAGATTTTCCGCAGGCGGAGCGCTATTACGCCGAGGCGATTAGTCTGCCTCTGTTCCCAAGCCTGAGTGAGTCTCAGCAGGACGAGGTGATTCGCGTGCTATCCGAGGTGCTGGTGTGATGCGGCTGGCAGTGATCCCCGCGCGGGGTGGTAGCAAGCGGATTCCGCGCAAGAATATCAAACCTTTCTGCGGTAAACCGATGATCGCCTGGTCCATCCAGGCGGCGCTGGCGAGCCGCTGTTTCGATCGCATTATCGTCTCGACGGACGATGACGAGATCGCCGCAGTGGCCAGGGAATGGGGCGCGCAGACACCCTTCATGCGCCCGGCGGCGCTATCGGATGATCATACCGGTACGGTACCGGTCATCGCCCATGCCATTACGGAGATTCAACAGGCGGGAGTCTCTCTTGAGGCGGTTTGCTGCCTTTATGCCACGGCGCCCTTCGTTGCTGCCGATGATCTGATCGCGGGGCTCGATCGCCTCGAGGGAGAGGACGTCGACTATGCCTTTTCGGTGACTAGCTACGCTTTCCCGATCCAGCGGGCGCTGCGCATGACGCCCAAGGGGCGGGTGGCGATGTTCGAGCCGGAACACTTCAACACCCGTTCCCAGGATCTGGAAGAGGCGTGGCACGATGCCGGCCAGTTCTACTGGGGGTGCCCGGCCGCCTGGCTGGCAGGTAGGTCGCTGTTCTCGGAGCGCGCTGTGCCGGTCAAGCTACCGCGTCATCGGGTGCAGGATATCGATACGCCGGAAGATTGGCAGCGAGCCGAATGGTTGTTCAAGGCTTGGAAGGCGGCATCGGGAGAAAGTGTCTGATGTCATGCGTGGCTTTTCGCGTCGATGCCTCTGTGGAGATCGGTACCGGCCACGTCATGCGTTGCCTGACGCTGGCGACGGCGCTGCGCGAGCATCACGCGGCGCGATGCTACTTCTTGTGTCGCGAGCTTCCCGGGCATTTGATCGGGCGTATCGAAGCAGAGGGGTTCGAGGTGCTGCGCCTGGCGGCGCCCGTGGCTGCAGGGACATCGCCCTCGGGCCTGGATGCATACGAGACCGCCCATGCGGCCTGGTTGGGCGTCGGCTGGTCGCAGGATGCCCGCGAGAGCGCGGACCTGCTCGCGCCACTCGACGCCGATTGGCTGGTGTTGGATCACTATGCCCTGGATGCGCGCTGGGAGTCGGCAGTGCGTTCGTCGTGCACGCGGCTGCTGGTCATCGATGATCTCGCGGACCGTAAGCATATCGCCGATCTACTGCTGGATCAGAACTTGGGCAGGCTGGCAGAGGATTACGCCGACCTAGTGCCGGCAGACTGCCGGCTGATGATTGGCCCGGATTACGCGCTGCTGCGCCCGGAGTTCGCCGAGTGGCGTCGGCCGAGTCTTGAAAGACGCGATAGCCAGCCAGGGCTGTCTCAGTTGCTGATTAGCTTGGGTGGGGTAGATAAAGACAATGTCACTGCTGAGGTACTGGGGGTTTTGCACGATACCGAGCTGCCGGGAACGTGCCGGATCACGGTAGTGATGGGGGCCACCGCGCCATGGATCGAGGCGGTGAAGCGTGTGGCGGAAACCCTCGAACAGCCCACCGAGGTCGTCACCAATGTCAGCGACATGGCGCGACGCATGGCTGAGGCCGATCTGGCGATCGGCGCGGCGGGCAGCACATCTTGGGAGCGCTGCTGTCTGGGCCTGCCGACCCTGATGCTGGTGCTGGCCGAAAATCAGCGCGATATCGCTGCCAATCTCGAACTTCGGGGAGCGTCCATGACCCTTGATCGGGAGGCACTGAAAGATAATATGATCGAGGCAATTTCCGAAATTAAAAACATCCAGCGTCTTTCTAGCCTTAGTGTCTGCGCTCGTGAGCTGACAGGCGGGCTCGGGGCATCTCGAATAGCTCGCGAGTTGACTCAAGCAAGTTGAGGAACATCAATGCTTACAAAGATCCGACCTATCCGGCGTGAGGATCTTTCTTCCGTCCTATCTTGGCGTAATCATCCAGATGTGCGTCAGTACATGTATACGCAGCAGGAAATCGCTTGGGAAGAGCATCTCGCTTGGTTCGAAAGCGTTTGCGCTAGGGATAATTCTCATGTGATGATTTTTGAGAATGATGGCATTCCTTCTGGCGTGCTCAATATTGATATTGTTTCTAAAAGTGATAAAAGGGCCGAGTGGGGGTTCTACCTTTCTCCTATGGCTGCTAAGGGCAGCGGTCCCCTTCTTGGGAGTCAAGCATGTGAGTTTGTGTTTGAGTCTTTAGGTTTACATAAGCTCTGCGGAGAGGTGTTGGCATATAATCACCGGTCGATAAAATTTCACGAGCGGTTGGGCTTCAAGCAAGAAGCAATATTGCGTGAGCATCACTGCGATGGAAGTCGTTACCATGATGTCATTGGCTTTGGGCTACTGGCTGCTGAATGGAAGGTGCAGAGGAGAACTTAAGTAATGCAGGCTCCCTTTATTGAAATAGCAGGTCGGCGCATCAGTGTGAATGACTCGCCCTATATTATTGCTGAGTTGTCAGCCAACCACAATGGCAACATAGAGAATGCATTTCGTATCCTCGACGAAGCCAAAAAAGCAGGCGCTGACGCCGTCAAGCTCCAAACTTATCGCCCGGACACCATTACTCTCGATAGTGATAATGAAGAGTTTATCATCAAGGGTGGCTTATGGGACGGACGCAAGCTATATGAGCTTTACGAAGAAGCTCATATGCCATGGGATTGGCACAAGCCTCTGTTCGAGCGTGCGCGAGAGCTAGGCATCACAATTTTTAGCTCTCCTTTCGATGCCACTGCGGTCGATTTGTTAGAGGAGCTTGGAGCCCCTGCATACAAGATCGCCTCGTTCGAAGCTGTCGATATTCCACTGATCGAGTATGTGGCGAGCAAAGGCAAGCCGATGATTATCTCCACCGGCATGGCTGATGCGGAGGAAATTCAGGAGGCGATAGAGGCTGCCCAAGGAGCTGGTTGCAAACAACTGGCCATTCTGCATTGTGTCAGCGGTTATCCGGCGCCTGCAGAGGACTATAATCTTCGCACTATATCTGACATGATTGAGCGCTTTGGTGTGGTTACCGGGCTGTCAGATCACACGATCGATAACACTACAGCGGTAACCAGTATTGCACTAGGTGCTAGTATCGTTGAGAAGCATGTTACATTGGACCGTAATGGTGGTGGGCCAGACGACAGCTTTTCTCTGGAACCTACCGAGCTAAAGGCGCTTTGTCGCGATACAAAAACCGCTTGGAAAGCGATGGGTAGAGTCGACTATGGTCGCAAGTCGAGCGAGCAGGGCAATGTTCAGTTTCGGCGCTCTCTGTATTTTGTTAAAGCATTGAAGTCCGGTGATCTTATTACTGAGGATGCAGTTCGTAGTGTAAGGCCTGGTTATGGAATGGCGCCAAAGTATCTTAAGTCTATTTTGGGGAAAAGGGTTAAAGATGATGTTGCTGCCAATTCACCAGTAGTCGATTCCTTGATTGACTGATCGTGGCCGGGGCGATGGATATTGCCCCGGCTGTAAAGTCTTTAAGCTGCACCTGTAATCTTCGGATTTCCTAGTCTTTCTTGTTTTAGATATGTTTGTGATGTAGGTTTGTTGTTGATGGCTTAGGTGCTAGATATGTCGTCGCAATAAAGATAAGTTATTTCAAATAAGGTTAAAAATTGCGTAATGTCCACTCATGTTTCGTCCGGTGATGGTGAGCCGATGACAGCTTGTTCTCTTGAACTCGCTAAAGGTGTTTTCGAGGAACAGTCACGTGCACTGAGCCATATCGGGCGCTCTCTCAGCGGTGGGTTTCTGGATGCAGTAGAGCTAATTTATGCCTGCGCCGGCAAGGTGATAATTTCCGGGATGGGCAAGTCGGGAATCATTGGTCGCAAGATCGCTGCAACGCTGGCTTCTACTGGCAGCCCTAGCTTCTTTGTTCATCCTGGCGAGGCGTATCACGGCGATCTGGGTATGATTGGCGGCGACGACCTGGTCATTCTGATCTCCTACAGTGGCGAAACTGATGAAGTAATCAAACTATTGCCCTATCTGCGTCATATTCAAGCATGCACCATAGCGATTACCGGTAATCCGGCTTCCACGCTAGCAAGCAGTACGGATGTACATCTGAATGTCTCTATTGAAAGAGAGGCTTGCCCGAACAATTTGGCGCCAACCACATCGACCACGGCCACCTTGGTCATGGGAGATGCGCTGGCTGTCGCGTTGATGAATCGACGCGCGTTCATGCCTATCGATTTCGCGCGTTTTCATCCTGGCGGGTCACTTGGGCGCAAGCTATTGACGAAAGCCAGGGACGTGATGCACCACGTGCCGTCTCTAGCGCGCACGTCACCTTTCGCTGAGGTGGTGCATGAGATAAGCGAAGGCGAGCAGGGAATTGTCTGCGTTATCGATGATGCCGGGAAACTGATCGGCGTAGTCACGGATGGTGACCTGCGGCGTGCCATTGAAAGGAGGGGGCAAACCGAGGATCTGACCGCCAATGATATCATGGGCACCATGCCTGTGGCCGTCTCCGCCGATGCCAATCTCTACGACTGCGAACATCTGATGCGTGAGCGTAAATTGACCACGTTGGTCGTTGCAGAAGAACGTTACCCTATGGGTGTGGTAAAGAGCTTCGATGCTTGATACTTCATTGTGGTCGAGGGGCTTTTTCCAAGCCTGATACTGCAAGTGAAGGCTCGTAGTCGTCATTTACTTCAGACGTAAATGTTGAGAGGGTGACAGGATTATGGCCTGTTCATTATTTTTATTGTTCCAATATTGTGAGTTGGTGGTTAAAATCTAAGAATACTATATGGCAACGGTGATGGTGAAGCTGTTTAATTTTTATGGGGCAAGATTGACGCTTAACATGAGGGGTGATTGAAAAAGCCTATCACTACCTGTTTTATTCTTGGCATTTTGTGAAGTGAATAAACTAATGTGCTGCCCAAGGAGGGCGCCTTCATGAAACGGGTCTTGCGGTATCCGATCTGGCTCGGTGAGCTGTTCACTGGCGCCAAGTCGTTCAAGGGCAACCCGGTGCTCGGCAGCGAGCGGCTCAACCGCTGGGGGCTACACGCGGCCAGGGTGTGGCTGGCTTACTGGATGTCGCGCCTGCGCATGGCGATGTTCGCACCCGGCGTGCCCAAGGCGGATCGGGTCGCGTTCCAGCGCCAGGGCTATGTGCTCAAGGAGAACTATCTACCACCGGCGCAATTCGAGTCGCTGGTGGCCGCGGTGCGCACCTACGAGGGGGAAATCCGCGAGTGCTGCCAGGGCGATACCGATACCCACCGCATTTTGCTGGCGCCGGAAGTGGTCGCGCAGTTGCCGGAGGTGAAGGCGGTGTTGGAAGACCCGGCCTTGAAGCGGCTGTTCCGCTACTGCGCAGGGCACGCACGCCTGCCGATCTGCCATATCGAGAACGTGCACAACGGAGATCGCCCCGAGGAGCACAAGCGCGACCCGCAGAAGAACCTGCATGTGGATACCTTCCAGCCGACCATGAAGTTCTGGCTCTACCTGGAAGACGTCACTGACCAGAATGGGCCTTTCGTGTTCGTGCCTGGGTCCAACCGGCCGCACCGGGAGCGGCTGAAGTGGGAGTATGCGATGAGCGTGCGTGCGCGCCAACACGCTGATAGCTACACCGCGCGGGGCTCGTTCCGGGTCAGTGCCGAAGAGGCGGAGCGCCTGGGTAATTGCGGGCCGCAGGCGTTCCGGGTCAAGGGCAACACCTTGTTGATCGCCAATACCTTTGGCGTTCATGCGCGGGGCGAGGCCGAGCCCGGAAGCTCGCGCCTGGCATTGTGGGGTATGAGCCGCACCAATCCTTTCGTGCCGCTGCCGGGGCTGGGGTTCGATTACGTCAACCGGCTGCAGTATCGGGTGCTCCAGCGCATGCGCCGGAAGGAGGATGCCCGGGCCGCGGCCAAGGGGGGGCGCTCCTCTTGGCACGTGATCCCGCGCAAGCGCATCTGAGTTGTCGCTAGCCTGCCTGCCACCTGGGATGGTCGGTGGTAAGCAATCGTCGAGAAATCGCCGAAAAAAGCCTTTCCTGTCCGGGTGTAGACCCGGCACCGGAAAGGCTTTTTTTTGGTT
>NZ_PZJK01000035.1:0-1460 GCF_003206675.1 Salinicola sp. RZ23 | reverse complement strand
ACTCGACAGCGTGACTCAGCAGAACGCCAGCATGGTGCAGCAGACCGCCACCGCCGCCGCCGCGCTGCAGCAGGAGTCGCAGCGCCTGGCCGAGACGGTGGGCGTGTTTACCCTGGATGACACGGGGGCTCACAAGCGCCCGGCGTTGAGCTGACCCGATGGAGGGCCGGGGCGTCTGCCCCGGCCATCACCTCTCTTTGTTGTAGCTCTCTCTTGTCAAACTATACCTAAAGTTTGCTCCAGCGACGGCGATATCTCATCAGGAAAGGCGCCGAGTGCGCCAGACGAGAACAGAACAACGAGAACGGCGCGCGCCGTTCGCTGGTGGCGCCTCCGGCGCTACCGTTTTCTCCGGGAACCCCTTATGCACTTCAAATCGATACGTACCTTGGTCACGCTGCTGGTGGGGGCGTGCATTGTCTTCGTGGTCGCGGCGCTGGTGGGTTACACCATCTACGCCAACACCCGCTCGCAGGCGCTGGTGGACAGCCGCACCGATGAGCTGCTGACCACCAGCATTCGCGAGCGCCTGAACGCGGTGGCCGGACGCGAGGCCGAACGCATCCAGGCGCGTCTCGATCACGCCCTGACCCTGGCGCACTCCCTCGCCAGCGCCAATGCGCTGATGGGCGCGGTCGATGACCAGGGCCAGCGTCGGTTCTCGCTGGGCCGCGACGAGCTCTCCAACCTGGTGCGCCAGACGATGGTCGACAATCCCGAGCTGCTCGATGCTTACATCGCCTGGGAGCCCAACGCCTTCGGCAGCGACGCCTACTATCAGGGGCGCGAGGACGCCGGCTATGCCAAGGATGGGCGCTTCATGCCGTTGTGGTATCGCACCGCCGACGGCAAGGTCGCGGTGACGCCGCTGGGCGACACCCTGGAGAGCACCAAGGTGATGCCGAGCGGGGCACGCGAGGGCGAGTACTATCTCTGCCCCAAGGAGACCCGCAAACCCTGCATCATCGATCCGGCGTCTTACGACCTCAACGGCAAGACGCTGATGTTGACCTCGTTCAACGTGCCGATCCTGGTCGATGGTGAGTTTCGCGGCGAGGCCGGGGTCGATCTCTCGGTCGACTTCATCCAGGACCTGCTGAAAGCTGCCAGCAGCACGCTCTACGATGGTGCCGGCGACTGGGCGCTGATCGCCCCGCGCGGCGGAATCACCGCCTATACCGACGACCCCAAGGCCATGGGCAAGAACGCCAGCGAGGTGTTCGATGCCGACGTCAATGCGCTGCTCGAACAGGCGCGCCAGGGGCAGCCTGAGCTGCGTGAGGAGGGCGGCCAGATCGAGATGGCGTGGCCGTTCCATGTCGGCCCGGCCGATGGCAAGCCCTGGATCGTGTTGATCCGCCTGCCCCATAGCGTGGCCATGGCCGGTATCAACGACCTGCAGCAGCAGCTCGCCGGCCAGCGCCATCAGGACACTCTGGCGATGCTCGCGGTGGGCGCCG
>NZ_PZJK01000034.1:0-1708 GCF_003206675.1 Salinicola sp. RZ23 | reverse complement strand
GCAGAGCCAGGGCATTGGTCAGGTCAACCTGGCGGTGGCCGAACTCGACAGCGTGACCCAGCAGAACGCCAGCATGGTGCAGCAGACTGCCACCGCTGCGGCCGCGCTGCAGCAGGAGTCGCAGCGCCTGGCCGAGACGGTGGGCGTGTTCACCCTGGATGACACGGGGGCTCACAAGCGCCCGGCGTTGAGCTGACCCGATGGATGGCCGGGGCGTCAGTCCCGGCTCTCTCCTTATCTTTGCGCGAGCGTCTTTACGCTAGCCTTACCTTTTCAAACCGTCCCTAAAGTTTGCTTTGGCAACGGCGATATCCCAGAGACAGTGCCGAGTGCGCCCGTGTCGTGATGACCCGGGCCGTTCGGGCTGGGGCCAGTTGATTCCAACAATAAACCTATGCGAACGGCGTGCGCCGATCGCTCGTAGCGCCACCGGCGCGACTGCCTTCCACGAGGGACACTCTTATGCACTTCAAATCCATACGTACGCTGGTCACGCTGCTGGTGGGGGCGTGCATTGTCTTCGTGGTCGCGGCGCTGGTGGGTTACACCATCTACGCCAACACCCGCTCGCAGGCGCTGGTGGACAGCCGCACCGATGAGCTGCTGACCGCCAGCATTCGCGAGCGCCTGAACGCAGTGGCCGGACGCGAGGCCGAACGTATCCAGGCGCGTCTCGATCACGCCCTGACCCTGGCGCACTCCCTCGCCAACACCAATGCGCTGATGGGCGCGGTCGACGACCAGGGCCGGCGGCGGCTCTCGCTGGGCCGCGACGAGCTCTCCAACCTGGTGCGCCAGACGGTGGTCGACAATCCCGACCTGCTCGACGCCTTCATCGGCTGGGAGCCCAATGCCTTCGGCAGTGATGCCAACTATCTGGGCCGCGAGGCGGATGGCTACGGCGAGGATGGGCGCTTCATGCCGTGGTGGTATCGCACCGCCGACGGCAAGATCGCGGTGGCCGCACTCGGCAGCTCGATGGAGAGCGAAAAGATCAATGCCAGCGGGATACGCGTGGGCGAGTACTATCTCTGCCCCAAAGAGACCCTGAAGCCCTGTGTGGTGGATCCCCACCCCTACGACTACAACGGCAAGACGCTGATGGTGACCTCGTTCAACGTGCCGATCCTGGTCGACGGTGAGTTCCGCGGCATCGCCGGGGTCGATCTCTCGGTCGACTTCATCCAGGGGCTGCTCAACGACGCCAGCCGTGCGCTTTACGACGGTGCCGGCGACTGGACGCTGATCGCCCCGCGTGGCGGAATCACCGCCTACACCGACGACCCCAAGATCGTGGGCAAGAACGCCAGCGAGGTGTTCGATGCCGACGTCAATGCGCTGCTCGAACAGGCTCGCCAGGGCCAGCCTGAGCTGCGTGAGGAGGGCGACCAGATCGAGATGGCGTGGCCGTTCCATGTCGGCGCGGCCGACGGCAAGCCCTGGATCGTATTGATCAGCCTGCCCCAGAGCGTGGCCATGGCCGGTATCAACGACCTGCAGCAGCAGCTCGCCGGCCAGCGCCATCAGGACACCCTGGCGATGCTCGCGGTGGGCGCCGGTCTGGCCGGGCTGGGGCTGCTCGTGAGCTGGCTGCTCGGCGGCAGTCTGTCACGGCCGCTCCAGCGGTTGGCGCTGCGCATGCGCGAGATCGCCTCGGGTGACGGTGACCTGACCCAGCGGCTGCCGGTGCGCGGGCGCAACGAGAGCG
>NZ_PZJK01000033.1:0-639 GCF_003206675.1 Salinicola sp. RZ23 | reverse complement strand
ATAGACTTTGTTACCCCCGGCGAAATTGGGCCGGTTGATGTATATCTTGCGCGTCCTGCGATTGAAGCGGACCACGATATGCCGTTGGACCAGACATTCCATACGGAATATCCGGAAGAGGTAAGAAAATACCAACAAAAGTGCAAGCCAGACGACCCACAAGATTATGGCCCCCAAATAATCACCGACACCTGCCACTCTACCCGCTTGAGAAACCGTCCCCGTAAAAAAAATGCCAGTAACCTCAGAAAGAATAAAAACAGGAAAAAAACCACACCAAAAATCAATGGAAAAAACCCAAGAAGAACTCCCCCCCTCCATTCATCGAAGAAGGTTCTGATATCCATATAGGTATCGTTCATGCGATAGATGGAGCGTGCATCGGAAGGCGCGTCACTGATCTGCCGCTCCTGCATGCCACGGTACTGTTTGCCGTACTTCTCGGTCGCCTTCTCGAACTGCTTCATATCACCCTCGAACCCGGTGATATCTTTTTTGCTCGCCGTCAGGGTGCGGCGCATCAGCCATTCAACGAAGTACATGCAGGCTCCACTTGGCTGAGATCGCGCAGCGCGCCCGCCAGGGCGCGCTGCGCGGCGACACCTTCATACCGGCCCGGAGGCCGTGCTTTCCCGACGC
>NZ_PZJK01000032.1:227-795 GCF_003206675.1 Salinicola sp. RZ23 | reverse complement strand
TGGCGCCATAGGCGTCGGTGCGCAGTTCGAACCCGGTACCGCGGAAGGCGCCGCGGGTGTTGCCGGTCTGGTGGATCAGGTAGCCGAGGTTGAGTTGGCTCTTCTCCGCTTCGGAGTTGAGGCGGACGCGTTCCTGGTCGGTGGCGTCGTCGAACACCAGCTCGTTGTACTTGCTGCCGCGGTAGGTCTTGCTCTTGAACCCGGAGAGCAGGCCGTGGCTGTGCCAGTCCGGCGTCTGCTCGCCGTTGTAGACCCGGCCGGTGATCAGCGGACGGTCGGCGTCGCCTTCGAGGAAGTCGACCAGCACTTCCTGGCCGATGCGCGGCACGAACACCCCGCCCCAGCCGGCGCCGGCATTAGGTTGGGAGACCCGCAGCCAGACGCTTGAGTTTTCGTCCTGCTGGCCCTGGCGGTCCCAGTGGAACTGGACGCGCACGCGGTTGAGGTGGTCGGTGTGGATCTCTTCATTGGCCGGGCCGACCACGGTGGCGGTCTGGGGCCCGCCGATCACCGGGCGGCGGTGGGTCAGCGGATGGCGGTAGGGCTGGCTGCACCGCTGCGCTTCGAG
>NZ_PZJK01000032.1:0-162 GCF_003206675.1 Salinicola sp. RZ23 | reverse complement strand
TTCATGCGATTCGAGACGGTTCTCGGTCAGCCGCTCGCCGCGCTCATAGCCGTGGTAGTAGTACTCGCCGGCATAGTCGTAGAGCTCGGTCTTAGGCAGGTTGCCCTGGTCGCTGAGGGTATCCAGCCCGGTGCGCTTGGGAAGCCGGGGCTGCTTGTAGTC